>NZ_JBHUWW010000165.1:0-17119 GCF_042669755.1 Kitasatospora sp. NPDC057223
CGCCTGGTCGTGGTCCTCGGACACGACTCCTGCGGTGCCGTCGCCGCGGCCCGCGCCGCCGTACAGGACGGCCTGTCGGCACCCGGATACGTCCGGGACGTCGTCGAGCGCGTCACCCCGAGCATCCTGGCCGCCCGCGCCGCCGGCCTGGACAAGGACAGCGACCTCATCGACAGCCACATACGGCACACCGTGGATCTCCTGCTGGACCGCTCCCGCGTACTTGCCGATCAGGTCGCCTCCGGCCACGCCGCCGTGGTCGGCCTTGCCTACCAACTCGCCGAGGGCAGCGCCCGACTCGTCACCGCCCGCGGCATCCCCACCACAGAATCGGCTGCCGCGACCACCGGATGACACGCTCCACCGCCGACCGACGCACCACAACGGGAGGCCGGACGAACGGCACGGCGCGCCGACCCCCGCGTCGAGTCCGGCAGGATCACTGGGCTGCGGGAAGCCGCAACGGCCGTACGCCGTGGCGAGCTCGTGTTACGTCGCTGACGCCGTCTAAGGCGTCAGCGACGCCTTCAACCCCGAGGCCGTGGCGTCCTGTTGGCCAGTCGTCGCCGCGGAGAGCGCTCGCACGTTGCGCGCAGTCCCAAAAGGACCGGAATGTGCGCCCGGTGGGCCATCGACGTCGCCCTCGTCATCGCAGGTTCGGACGATCCGCTACTTCGGCTTCTTTCCGTGTCCGCCGTCGTTCTTGCGGCCCTTTTCCTTCTGTGTGTTGTCGTCCGTGCGGTTGGGGGATGGCCGCGCGGGCCCGGGGGAGGCCGGAGGAGCGGCCGGCCGCCCGACGGCCTCGACGGACGGTGCCACTGCGGGAGACGGAGGCGAGCTGGGCGGGTCCTGTACCGGCGCGGGGACGGGATCGTCTGCCGGTGGTGCGGAGGGCGTCGTGGCCGGGCGCGGCGCGGGCTGCGGGGCGTCACCGAAGGCCGTACTTCCTGCCACGCCTGCGAGCACCAGCGTGGATGCCGCGATCAGTACGGCGGTCCGGGTGGCTGCGGCGTGGGCCTTCTTCCGGGGTTGTGGGCTTGGCCGCGCCGTCGCCGGTTCGGGGGTGACGAGCAGCTGGGCGCAGGTTGCTGCTGTCGGGCGGTGTTCGGGGGCCATGCTGGTCATCTGGAGGAGGGTGGTTGCCAGGGCCACGGGTAGGTGGGGTGGGATGGTGGGCGGGCGGTGGAGCCGGGCGGCGGCGGCTTCGATGGGGGTTCCGGTGTATTCGCGGTTCCCGGTCAGGCATTCGATGAGGAGCAGGCCCAGGGCGTAGACGTCGGTGGACGCCTGTGCTCCCTGGCCGCGGACTTGTTCGGGGGCGAGGTAGGCGGGGGTGCCGACGATCAGGCCGGTGCGGGTGAGTTCCTCGTCGCCTGGTTCGGGTTGCCGGTCCAGGAGCCGGGCGGCGCCGAAGTCCGCCAGCCGTGGGCGGCCGGTGGCGTCGAGGAGGACGTTGGACGGCTTCACGTCCCGGTGGACGACACCGTGGGCGTGGACGAAGGCCAGGGTCTTTGCCAGGTCGTGTCCGAGTCGCCGGACGTCGGCGGCCGGCAGCGGCGCGGTCCGCACTTCCGCTGCCAACGTGGGGCCCTCCACGAGTTCCAGGACCAGGTAGGGCCGCTCCGCCGCGGTGCCGTAGTCGTACACCTCCACCAGGCCCGGGTGACGCAGTCGGGCCAGCACCCGCGCCTCGGTGCCGAAGCGCCGGGCGGTGTCCGCGGTCGAGCCGGGGCGCAAGACTTTGAGGGCGACCTCGCGGTTCAGTCGTTCGTCCACAGCCCGCAGCACGTCGGCTCCGCCGCCGTGGCCCAGAACAGAGCTCACCCGGTACCGGCCCGCGAACAGTGCTTTCCCGATGGTGTTCTCTGCCGTCACGGCCATGCCGGTCTCCGATGCTGAACGTCGCGCTGGATCCTCGCGCCGCCGGGGCGCGCCCGGCCGCCTACCCTGCGATCGCGAACGAACACGGGGAAGTCCGGCGGGCGGCGAGCGGCCGGTCTGAGGGAGGCAGGCAGGACGCGAGCCGCACCGGCTCCAGAGGCAGACCATCCGGGGCCTGTGGGGAGAGCCAGACCGCGGATCGCGCAGCCGCGCGTGTCGGCAACGGCCAGGAGCTGTCCGGCCGATCACGACGATCCCTCGGAACGGTCCCGTACCGCTGGCCCCGTACCCGGTGACCTGCGTCGGGGCCGTGGTCTTGCGCGGCGGATGCCCGAACCTGCCGGGGAGGGACTGCGGACGCACGGCGCGCAGTGCGTCCGCAGATCTGACGTACGCTCACCCGGAACGCACGACCGTGCGGTGATGGGGGCTGAGGATGATGGGGAACCTGAGAGAGGTGAAGGTCGGCCGGTAACTCTGCGTGCTGGCTCTCCTGCTGCTGTCGGTCGAGGGGGTCGGCTTTGCCGCGACGCTTCGGTCAGGCGCACCGGTCGGGCTGCAGGCCCTGCATCAGCCGCTC
The DNA here is from genome assembly GCF_042669755.1 of Kitasatospora sp. NPDC057223. Classification (NCBI taxonomy): domain Bacteria; kingdom Bacillati; phylum Actinomycetota; class Actinomycetes; order Kitasatosporales; family Streptomycetaceae; genus Kitasatospora; species Kitasatospora sp. NPDC057223. The sequence goes on from NZ_JBHUWW010000165.1 coordinate 2,462, forward strand.
GCCCTCCTCCCGGCCAGTGCCGCCGTCTTCCTCCTGGCGGTCCTGAAGGGCACTCTGCCGGGAGAGCGGGGGATCTTCTGGCTGGCCCTGGCAGCGGTGGTAGTCGTCCTGGCCTTCAGTTTGCCTCTCCTGTCCTCGACTCCCGACGAGACCGAACGTCACGCCGCGCCGGGCCGTGCCGACCGCGTGCTGGTGCTGGAGGATTACCGAGACTTCGAGTATTCGTACGTGCAGATCTACGTCGAGCAGGGCAGTGGCCCCACCGCCCGCCGATGGTATGCCGGTGGCGTAAGCCTTGACGACCTGGCCGGTGTGGGCTGGGACGGTCCGGACCGGATCAAGGTGACGCATGCCCCCACTGAGAAGAAGCGGGAGGTCCAGCTGGTCGAGCTGGCGCCAGACGGTGCCCCTCGGACCAGGGCGAAGTAGGACCGATGGGTATCGATGGCCGCCCGACACCGAACCCGATCCGAACTGACGACAGTCAGATGATCGGCCGGACAGCTCTTAACCGTCGAGCTGCCCTTGCATCGCCTCATGGGCCGCGAGTTCCTCGGGAGTACCGAGAAAGGCCGGCCCGCAGCCGACCGGAAGGCGCTCCAAGACCATGGCGATGGCTTGCTCGGCCTTCTCCGCAGGCCGCACGGTCTGCGAACGGAGAGGACCTGATACCCAGTAGCTGCCTCCGGCTGCGGGCTGGATGTAGGGGATGTCCCACGTCCATCGTTGTTCGGTGCAACGGCTGAAGTGCAGCTCGCCCATGCCGGTCCAGGGGAACAGCTGCCGCAGGCGCGGTGCGGCGTGAGCGGCTTCCAACAGCTCCAGGCGCACGCGTCCGTCAGCGCGTACCTCTGCCGGCCTGCCTCGACAGCGTCATCACTTGGTGGCCTCAGTGTCATTGGGACATCATGACCGGCACCCCTCGCTTGCTGGGTGGGGGCGACGCTTGCTCGTCGGGGTTTGTTGCCCTTCTTGTGGTGGCCGGGCCGGGCGTATGCCTCGCCGGTGGCCAGGACTCTGCCCACCTCGTAGCGGGCAACGAGCCGCTGGTTCTTCGACCCTGGAGGTCGGCCTGGTCCGGGGCGGGTGGGTTTCGGTGCACGGGCTGGTGAAGGTGATCTGCCCGTCGGTGTCGCCGGCCGCGGACACGGGCGGCCTGGGCTGTTGGCGTGAGCGGGCTTGGAGGGTCCAGGGTATCTCCATGTCCGAACGCCGCGACCGCCGCCGTCTCCACGCCCGGGCCCGAGCTCTCGGGGTGCCCATCGAGCAGGTCGACCGCCGGGCTTCCCCTCGCCGGTCCGGGCCGGCGACAGTGGAGGCCGTGTGGCCGCGCACCGAACTGCCGGACCGGGACGAGCCCCCTGCCGCCGCCGTCCGGGCGACGCCTTCGGCGCCGGTGGCCTGCTGCAGGCCCTTGTACGACCGGCAGATCACCGACGGCGGGACCGTGGTCGTGCTGACCCGCCATGTGTCCGGCTGCCCGATCTGGTCCGCCCGCTGACCGCCAAGCCCGGACCGTCTACGCGATTCCCGCCACCCGCTGTGCTTCGAGCAGGGCTTGGGCCGTCTCCGGCGTCGGATCCTCCGTCACTCGGGCCGCCGCGGCCTCACCGCGCCGGGGCTGCCACTGCGGCACCGGTGGCAACCGTCGCGGAGCGTCCGCTGGAGTTCCGTCGTCTCCACGACCCGCCCGCTCCAGTCGGTCCGGGGAAGTTCACGCGATCCCATCCCCGGTCTCAGCTCTCCGCGCCGGCGGTGGTGTCGATGCCGGCGGTGGAGAAGCTCAGCCCGCCGGTGACAGCAGGCGCCGCTTGAACGGCACACATCGGGGCTGGACCGTGATGGTGCCGAGTACAACGGCCGAGGATGGGAGCTCGGGTCAGTGCCGGCCGAGACCTTGACTGTCGAGATAGTCGACCAGCGCGGCCTCCTTCCGGAGCAGCCGGTTCCGGTCATCGCCAGGTAGCGAGGCAAGGGCGTCGACCAGGACGCGCTTGCGAGGAACGTAGACCATGTTGCCCGAGTAGATCCGACATCCCGAACACCAGACGAACCCGATGCAACGCTCGAAGCTGGAGGACTCGGGCGGATGAAAGCGGTACTGGTAGGAGCGGACAGGCTCGTGGCACGCGAGGCAGATCCAACGGTCATCGTCGCGTACGAACCAGCCGATTCCCCTCTTGCGCCAGGACTTCCGGCCAGCCGGTGCTCTTCAAGTTGCCATGCGCTCAGTCTGCCTTGGGGCTGCGCTCAAGGGACCACCGATTGGTCTGGCTGCCGAGGGCCCGGCCATGGTCCTGACGGCCAGCGGCGCAGGTTGCGCAGAGCACTCCCGGCCCGGTCGCCGTACGCCACTGGCCGGGAGTGTGCTCGCGGGGGCCGCACGGGCGGTGGAGGGCCGTTCCGTCCGCCGCGACCCCGTGCACCCGCCACGTACCGGCGCCCTCCGGAGAGGCGCAGCCGCACACGGTGCCTGCACGGGCGGTGCGGGTACTGGCCGGGTGCTGGGACTTTCCCTGGACCGCCCGGCCGCGCGGGCGCGGTGTCGGTCTGTGCGGCTGCAGAGCGGGCATGCGCCTACACCTCGGTGTCCGGCTGGAAGTGGCGGCTCGTGCGCAGTTCCTCGCGCCGCCGGGCTGTGCCAATGCAGGCCACGAAGAGCCTCCAGTCGGGTTGGAGTTGGGGGCGGGGGCATCCGGCGAGGGTGGGCGCGGGCGGAGCAGGGGGTGGGGTGTCGGTGGGTGGTTGGGTGGTGGTGGGGCCGTGGTGGGCGGTGCGGCAGTCCGGGCAGCGGCAGCCGCCTTTCCAGGCGCCTTCGGTGCCGTGGGCGAGGTCGGGGTTGCGCCCTGTGGGGAGTGCGGCGTCGATGTCGCGGTGCCAGGTCTCGTCCCGGCGGCGTCGGGCCAGCGCCAGGCCGGGGCTGGCCAGGCCCAACACCTCTGCGAAGGCGGCGGCCTGGGCGAAGGTGAGGCCCTGGCGGAGGGCCTGGAGGTAGGCCTCGCGGGTGGCCTCGGGGAAGGCCGCGTCGGCGGTCTGTCGTCGGCGGTCACGCGTCTCGATGTTGTGCGCCGCCCGTGCCTCGGGGGCTCGGACGCCGTAGCGCCAGAGCGTGTCGGGCGCGAGGTCGTCGCCGCGTCGCGCTCCCTGCCGTTCGGTGGTTCGGGGGTTTGGCCATCACTGTTCCCCGTTCGGTCGGCGGGCCGCTCGCTGCGAGGGGTGCTCATCGCCTTCTCCGGGTCCGTTCCGGCGCGCAGGCGGGCGCGCAGGGCGGCCTCGGCGGGCAGGCAGCGCGGGTCGGCCGCCCACCCGGCGATGGTCTTCGTCTCCCCCCATGCGGTGAGGGTGGTCGCGGGACGGCCTGCCGGCCGGCCGGTGGAGGTGGAAGCACGCGGAAGCCGAGCACCAGCCGGGCCGCTGAGGAACCGAACCGGGAACGGAAGACCAGCGGTCGAGGTGGCGCGATGTCACGGCTGTCCGCCGAGCCCGAGCTTCTTCACCCCGAACGGGGAGAAGATCATGTGGGCAGCCCAGCCGTGGTGGATGAGAGCGATCTGGGAGGGCACTGGTGTCACCGGGTAGATGGCCTTGCCCCGCGACCAGTTCGCGAGCAGGCCCTCGGTGGTGTCGACGGCGGAGACGACCATCGTCACCTGGAGCTTTCCGTCGCCCCATGTGTTCCACAGGGCCCACCCCTCGGGCCGGGCCTCGACCCCGAGGCGGGCGCACGCCTCCTCATAGGTCTCCTCCATGCCGTCCGGCAGCGCCCCGGGACGCAGAATCACCACGCCCGCGAGCTTCAGCTCGGGGCGTTCCGTCTCATCGTCGAGGCAGCCGTCCCCTGGAAAGTGGTAGTGGCGAAGCTCCCGGGCCAGCGCGTTCACCGCCCGCTGCAAGCGCGTCGCGTCCTCTGCTTCGGGCTCATACGAGAGCCAGCCCTCGGTCAAGGCGGCATCCGCGACCATGTTGGCGAGCCGTTCTATCTCTCGCAGGTGGTCGAGTTCGGAGAGTTCAGGTCGCGTCATGGCGGCCACTCTCGCAGCGGCGCACGGCCGGGGCATCCGAGTTTCCGTGCACCTCGGGCACGAAACCGGGCCCTCGCCGGCCGGGCCTGTCAGGGGCCGGCCCGAGAGGACCAGGACCGCCGAGCTACCGAGGAACCGTCATTCGACAGCAGCTGCCATGCCGACGTGGACCGAGGTCACCCGTTCGGGGTGGCTCTGGAACTCGTTGCCGATCATGAAGACACCGGACCACGCACTCGGTTCGTGATCACGAACCGGCTCCCGAACTGGCTGTCCCAGTGGCTCTCATTCGACCTGTCGAAAACACTCGCGGTTCGTTCACCCCTGAACAAGCCTTCACATGGGGTCCCCCGTGAAGGTTCGTTCACCCCGAACGAACCGCCCACCGGTGGGTAGAAGCAGGGTGTGAGCGAGACTCCGTACGGCTTCGACGCCGCCAAGCTCCGCGCCGCCCGATCCGCCGCCGGAACCTCGGTCGCCCGGATCTCCAGGGCGGCCGGGGTGAGCGAACGCGCGGTCAGCCTCTACCTTGCCGGCACCCGCACGCCGCCCCGGAAGTGCTGCCGCGGCTAGCGAAGGCCGTCGGCACCACTCCGGACGCGCTCTGCACCGTCGAGCACGAGACGCTGGCGCACCTGCGGATCTTCACCGGCCGCTCCCGAGCCGCCATGGCCACCGAGCTCGACATGGCCGAGGAGACCTACCGGCAGCTGGAGACCACCGGTCAGCGAGGCCGGCTCGCCCGCAGCCTATACAGCGAGGACCGGTGGATCACCTGGCAGGAGTGGGCGCCGCCGAAGTTCGGCGTCGCCGCCGACCGCCTCGCCGCCGCTGAACAGCACACCCAGGAACAGCACCGAGCCGAACGCGAACAGCGATGGCAGCGCCTACGTCGAGCCGACCCTGACCGCGCCGCCCACATCGAGGAGCTGGGTCGTGCGGGACGAGCCCTGCGGGGGCAGTGATCGGGCCGGTGAACCTGGTCTCCTCCAATATCCCCGACAGTGCCAGGCTCTAATGTGCCCAGCCCTCACGGCCCAGCCGGCGAGCCTCCGTCCTCATGACGTCGAGCGCGGCCCGGGCCCCGTCCACAGCCGCCTGGAATGCCTGCGTTGTCTCCGGGCCCAGCGACGAAGAGGGTGCGATGTCCGCGCCGTTCAGGTAGTCGTCGACCACGGCGACGAACCGCGTCCAGGCGTTCCGGTAGAGCCCCATGCACCGGCTGAGCTCGTTGCCGCAATCCGCCCACGCCGCCGGTGCCATCGTCCCTTTGGTACCAGCCAGGAGGTGGTTCATCTCTGCGTAGACAGCGATCAGCTGCCCGGTCAGAGCCTTCCGGTGAGCGCCGGCGTGACTGTGGGCCAGTACCTCGATGAACTCCTGATATGGGCTGGCGTAGCTGTCCATCACTTGGCTCACTCCTTGCACCGACGTCCTCCCACGCTCGCAGCCACAGCGGGCCGCTCCGGTGAGCCCCAGAGCGCCATCACAGACCGTCGCATGAATCAGAGTCTTCCAGGCCAGCGGGCGATCGGATGGGGCGCTCCCCTCAGATGTGATTACGGCGCACCGTGGGCCGGGCGGGCGGAGCCTGTTCTCCGCGCAGGGCGAGGGCTGCGGTGCGGGCGCGCTCCAGCCAGTCGGTCACCTGGCGCAGCGTGGCCGGGTCGAGGTGGTGGGTGAGGTCGCGGACGGCCTGGCGGTCGGCTTCGCTGAGGAGGTGGAGGCCGGCGCGGTCGAGGGCGGTGTAGAGGGGCTGGGCGGCGGGGCCGGAGAGGGTGCGGTGGGCGCTGTCGGTGCGCTGCATCTCCAGGTACTCGGCCGCGGCCGCGAGGGCGGCGACGTCGCTGCGGTGGCGCTCCGCGCGCAGTGCGTGCTGGAGGGTGGTGTCGTGGTCGGGGTCGTAACGCTCCGCCCGGGTTTCGGCGGTGTGGTCGTGCACGCGCTGCCACTCGTCGAGGACGGCGGCCGCGGTGGCGACGGCGCTCTCGTCTCCGGCGTCGGCGTACCGGTCGGCGATGCGCTCGTCGTTACGCGCGGCGGCCAGGGCCTGCTGGATGGTTTCCAGGCTCGTCCCGGCGGCCCGGCGGCCCGGCGGCGGACCTTGCTGCGGACGTCGCCGAGCAGCGGGTGCTCCTGGTCGCCGTCGTCCTCGCCCTGGGCCTGGTCGGCGGGGTGCCTGGCCAGACGCCGCGTCGATGTCCTGTTCGCCATGCTCCACGACGGCACCCTCTATGAATCCCCGCCCGCGGCCGCGGCATGAACCTGCCTCTTGTCCGCCGGCTGCTGCCGTGATCCGCTCTGCCCATGGGCACCGAGAACTCCGAGCACATGAAAACCATCGACCGATGGCTCGCCGGCGAGGTGGTCAACGACACCGTCGGCATCAAGGTCGTCGGCGGCCCGTTCGACGGCCGAACCAAGATCGTTCACCTCGGTCAGGACGGGACGCCGCCCGCCCTCATTCGCGCATCCGGCGGTCCGGCCGGCCCGACTCGGCATGCCTACGAAGTGGTCCGCTCCACCGACGTCCGGGCCGGTTGGATCTACGCCTACACCGGACGTGAGCCTGCCACCGAAAGCTGAGACACAGCCTCGAACCGCTTGACCAAACACATAGGGGCCCCCAGGGAGCCCCGGCACGCCGGCGACCCCGGGCTGACCAGCAAGACATCTCATGTCGCTGGCGGTCAACTCGGCGGTGGTGGCGTCATCTCCAGCCCTTGCAGTCGGTGGACTCTGAGCCCGCAGCCGGCATGTCTGAACCGCCCGGTAGCATCGCCGAGCGTTGCGAAGGGGAGTCCGGAGGGGATCGAACATGCAGGTCGCGGGTGTTGACTTTCGGGTGAATCATCCGATTCTGGCGCTGGGATCGACCGATTGGTTGCCGGTGTTGGACTTGCGGGACGAAGCCGCGGTCGGGTGTGACACCCACGTGGCAGTCCGGGTTCAGGCTCAGGTTCGGCTGGTCAGGGTCCGGCTCTTCTCCGAGCCGTTCGACGAGGGGCCTGGACCGGATCCTTCCTTCACGACTGTCTTCGAGGGGTCGATCTCGTTGGCCGACGGGCGGCTGGTCATCGGTGATGTCATGGGTGTGACGCGCTTCGTGAGTCTCGTCGGTGGAGCGGGCAGGCGGCGGATCCGGGTCGCCGTTGACGAGCCCGGCTGGAACGCGGCTGCAGTCGACATTTCCGTCGGCGCGCGGCTCTAGGCGGCGAGTGCAATGGTCTGGGCGAAGGCCCGTTCGGAGTCGTAGAGCGTGCGGTTCTGCAGGCAGTGGTAGAGGCAGCCGAGGAGCTTGTTGAACAGGTTCCGCAAGGCTGAGGTGTGCCGCTCGCCGCCGGCGCGTCGGGCGTCGTAGTGCTCTCGGGGTTCGTTCGAGCGCAGGGCGGCGAAGGCCCACATGTAGCCGGCGGAGGCCAGCCTCTGGTTCTTGACGGCTCTGGCGACCACGACGCGGCTGCGGCCGGAGGCCCGGGTCACCGGTGCGGCGCCGGCGTATGCCTTCAGAGCCCGGGCATCGGCGAAGCGGTCCCGGTCGTCACCGATCTCGGCGAGGACGCGGGCTCCGGACGTGACGGACAGCCCGGGGAAACTGGTGATGATCTCCGCGTCGGGATGGGAGAGGAACGTCTCCTCGGTGGCCGCGGCAAGGTCGTCGACGCTCCGGCAAGTGGCGTCGAGTTGCTGGATGAGGGCCTGGGCCTGCTTGCCCATGGCCTGCTCGACCGTCGGCAGGTGGTGCAGGCACTCCCTGCGGAAGATCTCCCGGAGCCGTTCGACCTCCATGTCGGTCACACGCCGGAGCCGTCCGGCGCGGTTGAGCAGAGCACGCAGTTGGCTGCGGGTGAGTCGGGCCGCTGCCGCCGGGGTGGGTGCCGCGGCCAGGACCGCCCGGGCGTGCTTGGAGTCGAGGCCCAGCGCGCCGGAGCCGTGGAACGCCTGGAGAGCGGCCGGGTAGTACTCGCGCAGGTGGGAGCGGAGTCTGTTGACCATCTGGGTCTTGTCCCAGACCGCGTCCTGGTGGGCTCGGGCCAGCACGGCGACGGCCTGGACGAGTTCACTGTCGATGGGAAGAGGCCGGTGGGCGGCCATGTCGGTGCGGAGGATGTTGGCCAGGACGCGGGCGTCGGCGGCGTCCGACTTGGCCCGGGAGATGCTGCTGCGGTCGCGGTAGCGCGCGGCGGCCAGTGGGTTGATCGCGTAGACGTTGCGCCCGGTGGCCCGCAGACCGGCCACCAGGAGACCGCGCGGAGTCTCGATCGCCACCGGTATGGGCTCCTCGGGACTGTCGCCGTGACGGGCCAGCAGTTCCAGCAGGGCATTGAAGCCGGCGCTGTCGTCGCTGATCCTCAGCTTGGCCAGTTGGGTGCCGTCCTGGTCGACCAGCGCGATGTCGTGGTGGTTCTCGGCCCAGTCGATACCGCAAAAAATCTTGTTCAACCTCGTTCTCCTGTTTGCGCGTTGCGTCAGTGCTGGTCGGCTCCGTGCGGAGCACGCGGCGCTCTAATAGAAGTGCTCGGGGCACGCCATCTCATGAGCCGTTCGTGTCTCCAGCGACCGGCAGGGACCTCGGTCTGTTGGAGAGCTCCGGGCTCGCGAACTTCTGAGAGGTCGGCCCCTGCCGGCGGGCTGAGGACATGAAAACCTGGCTTGGTGCGGAGCCACCGGGCGGGGCGCGGTCTTGCTGAAGGGATCGCGTCCCCGGATCCACCTTGGGCCTCCGCCCGGTGGCGTGGCGAGGAGGAGCCGGTCTGACCCGAGGGATCACAGTCCCGGAACGGGGGCAGGCTTCCACCTCACACAGCGGGCCCTTGCACTTCCGTGCTCGAGCTCACCGCTGAGCTATTAGATCTACCTCGCCTGCGAGGGCGGTCGCCGTCCGCTGGCCCTGCTCGTCACACCCGGCCAGACCGGTGATTCCACCCAGTTCGAGGCCGTCATGGAGCGGATCAAGGTCCCGCGTCCCAGTGGCGGCCGACCGCGAACACGACCCGACCACGTCCCGGTCTTCGCCGCCCGAGAGCGCGGCGAGGACCGAGCTGCACGCAACCGCCTCATGGAACCTGCTGGTCGCCTTCGCCCAAATTTGGCACGACCACCCAGAATTCCCCGCCGGCGCCGCCAGAGAGACCTTCGAGTTTGACTCTGAGTCTCCCCTCTCGATGGCAGAGCACCGCGCCCAGTTCACCACGACCCTGGCGTCCTGACGGACGCCGGGCCGACCCGCGGCCGTCTCATTCAATCCAGTCCCCGCCGGTCAACGCGATCCGGCCCGACTAGCTTCGTTGCGACAGGTCGGCCGCGAGTGTCCTGCGCCAAGCGATCTTGACCAATTGACAGGTGATCTTGGCTGGTGGCCGCGGCTGTATCAGTGCAGGGGCGAGGGGTGAGCCTGGTGGACGTAGGCGTACGCCCACCGGAGGGGAGTCATATGATCTTCCCGACGTACCGGGCTTCTGTCTCGGCGGTCCAGCCGCGTTGAAGAGGAGTGCCGTTGCCGGCAGTACGCAAGTCCAGTAGGAATACCGCCGCCCAGGTGAGCGCGATGCTGCTGGCCGTCATCGGAATCGGCCTATGGACGATGGCCGACCGGACCGAGCAGGACCTGCCGTCGGCCGCATGCTCCGCACCCCAGCCTGCGGACCCGCCCAACTACGCCGCGCTGTGCGCCGCCCTCAACCGCCCCGATCTGCCGGCCTTGCTCGGCATGCCGCAGGGCCAGGTTTCGGCCGCGGGGCCGGCTCCGCTAGCCTTCGGCCCCGACGCCGTGGCGGAGGTGCACGTGGGCCTGAGCGTCGTTGCCCTGACGGACAGCTCCGTCACCGTCGAGGACATCGCGGACATGCCCGAATTCCATCCCCGGCCCACCACCGTGCTCGGCCATGGCGCCCTGACCTACACCACCAGCACCGTGACCCTCGGGGCAGGCGGCAGCCCACAAACCCTCTTCGTGCATGACCTCCCCGGTGCCACGCCCTCGCCGGCCGACGAGGACGACAGGACCAGCCCCGGCTCAGGCGCCCCGGTCCGGCACCTCGTCGTCGCGCAGGACCCCAAAGCCCCAGGCGGCCGGGCCTTCGAGATCGCCATCTTCCGCACCAACGGCGATCCCGTCGACAACGCGCTCCTGCACCAGGTCGCCGAAGCCGTGATGCCCACCCTCCCGCGCTGGGTCGCCGCACCATCGGACCCGTCAGGTTCGGCCTCCGCCGCATCGCGGTGAACACCGGTTTCCGGGCGTCGGCAAATGACCATCGCGTTGCAGATGCGCCATCGCGCCACCGTTGCCCCACCACCGACCGGCGGTCAAGAACACCTGTCAATCGGTCAAGGGCGCCTGTCAGAGTGACCCGTCTCATCGGAGTTTGACGAGTCTCATCGAAGGTTGACCGCCCAGCTCAGCCCCGGTGCACAATGCCGCTGGCGCTCCGAGCATGATGGGCCCGGTGGAGAGCGCGGTTGAGAAGGTCAAGGTCTGGTTCCGGTTCGTCCCGCGTGAGGGCTGGTTCCCGCAGGACATCGAGGGTCTGTGGGCGGCAAGGCTCAGCGCCGACACGGCCGTGATCGAGAACGTACCGTTCTTGCAGGACGGTGTGGCCGAGGGGGATGTCGTGCGGTTCCGGACCGGCCCGGACGGGCTGCACTGGGCTGCCGGGAGGGTCAGTTCGGCCGGCAACTGCACAGTTCGCGTCCTGCCCATCCCCTCCGGGCCGCTGGGCCGCAGCCCTCAGGCGGTGCACCAACGCCTGGCCGTCTTCCACCTCGGCGGCGAGGTCATGAGCGCGGACTTCCCCATGGTGGCCTTCAACGTCCCGGCCGACGCGGACTTCGCCGGGATCAAGGCGCTCCTGAACCAGGGACAGGACGAAGGCTGGTGGCACTACGAGGTGGGCTGCGGCACAGATGAGTGGTGGAACGCCTAGCCTCCTCGGAACTCGACGTCAGCATCCATGCCGACCTGATCAGCCCCCGGGTCGAGGTGGTGAGCATGAGCCCGCCGCCGAACGCCGGCTCACCACCCACAGCACGGACCAGAGCCACCAGCACCTCCTGCGCCCGCCAGTCGGGAGCGATCCGGCGCGGGCCGTACACGTCGTCGCCCCGTACCCGCACAAGGACCGGGCAGCCGCCCGGCCACGGCCCGCACCCGCCCGGCCAGGCAACAGCCCTGCGCCAGCGGCTGCACGGCCGGCGCCGCAGCAGCCCAGAACAACCGGCCCCGACCAGCGGCTCCTGACGACCGGGCCCGCCACCGGACAGCAGCCCGACGCCGGACCGGACCAAGCGGCCCCGACGGCCAGGCGGACGGCAGGCGGCGGGCGGCGGGCGGCGGGCGGCGGGGAGCACCACGGCCCCCTGTCGTGTCCGGCACGGACAGCGGCTCGCGCAGCAACACGGCCACCGGCGACAACAAGGTCGCCCACCCGGCGAGCATGACAACGAGGCACAGCAGGAACCGCGAGGCGCCGGGCAAGATCCCGGCCGGTCTTGCACCATGGCCTCCATGGACTCAAAGACCCTGCTGGGCCTTGCCGGAATCGGCGGGACCCTCCTCGGAACCGTCTTCGGTGCCGCGGGCACCTTACGGGTAGCCCGGATCAACGCCCAGGCTCAGGCCAACCTCGCCAGCCGGGCAGCCTGGCGCCAGGTCTACACCGCGTTCTGCGCCACGATGCTGGCTCACACCGCCCGCACCAGCGCCGCGCAGGAACTCCTCGACGCCCAGAGCGCCGACCCCCAGGCCCTGAGAAGAGCCGGCAGTGAACTGGCGGCCGGGCGCGACACCGTCCGCACGGCCGCCGCGGCAGTCACCGTCGAAGGGCCGCCCCTCGTCTCCGCCCAGGCCCAGACCGCCAGCAGCCTCGTCCGTCTCCAGGACCTCCTCCTCCAGTCGATGATCAACACCCGCCTGGCCGGACACCCGCTCACCGGCGAGACCCGGGCCGAAGCCACCACCGCACAGAACGCCGTCAACCAGGTCATCGACAGCTTCACCGAGCACTGCCAGCTCCTCCTTCACCCACAGACCGCCACACGCCGCGCCCGACGCAAGATCCGTCTCCTCCACCGCGCCAGACCATGACAACCACCCCGACAGACCCAGACCGCGGCCAGGACGGCCGGGAACCGCAGGACAAGCCCAGGAAACGCTGTCGCACCGTCCTGTCGCGTCCGGCCCGGCACCGGGAACGGACGCACGGTGACGGCCGCTGTCCGGGCCCGGACAGCGGCCTGACGGCCGTAGTGATCGTCAAGGCGTTCGCCGACGTGCCGCAGAGCGCCACCGTGGTGGCGCAGTGGATGACGTGAGGACGCACCACCCGACAGCGCAACCGAACGAGCGGCCAAACCGGTCCGGCAGGCGACAAACGCACTTCCCCTCCCTCGGGTGCGGGTGCTCCCGGGCCTCTACAGACCGAGCCCGACCCCGCCGTCGCCCTTGTAGTCCGAACCCCCGCCGCCCGAACCGTCCGCGTCGTCGAAGAACGGCGCGCCCGCGCAGAACACCGCCGCCAGGTACAGCGGCATGGCGATGAAGTAGGCCCAGACATAGCGATGATGAGCGACCTGGACCATCAACAACGTGGCGATCCCAGCCAACACCAGCCCCAGCACGACACCGACGACACGTCTGACCACGTCCGCCCCCACCCTTCACCAGCCACGGGCCCACCGGCCGCTCCCCCACCGATACCCGCCCGACACCCCCGGCACCGCAGCAGTTGAGTACCACCCCGCCCCCCGAACGCCCCGGGAACAACCTCACAAGCACCCCCACAACCGCGCCAACCGACCGAACCGGGAGCCCCGAGAAGGCCGGCCGGCTCTCTCTCGGGGAGGAGCGGGTGGAGTGCCTGCGGCCGGCTTCACCGGGCGGGTAGGACGGGGTTGTGACGGATGCCGGGGACCGGGTGACGGTCGATGCGATCTGGCGGGCGGCGGATCTGACGCGGGCGTACCTCGCCCGGGAGCGGGCCGTGGTGGAGGGGATCCTCGCCGGAGTGGACGGCGGGGTGCTGGACGGGGTGCTGGCCTGGTGGTCCTCGACCACGACGATCTCTTCGCCGAGACTGGTGAAACTTCGCTTCGACGGGTCAACAGCAGCTGACCTCTGACAGGCGATCTTGACCGATTGACAGGTGACCCTGACCGCCATCAGAGCCCCTGTCGAGGCCCCTCAGGGCGAGAACCCGATGTCCTTGAACAGGCGCAGAACCTTGCGCCAGCGAGGAGCGGTGGCGCGCCAGTGCTCCTCGGCTTCCACGCTGGCGCGGGTGACGACCAGGTCTCTGCCCGTGGTGCGGACGAGGTCGATCCGGTGGGTGTTGTGCGTCAGCCCGTTGAGATGAACCGGCCCGATCCCGAGGTAGGACGCGGCCTCCTCCTGGATCATCCACTCCCCTCCAGCGGGAAGGTCGCAGCAGGAGAACGGTATCCGCGGAAGGTCATCGGTCCAGGTCACGCAGGCATTCTCGCCGACGCCGATACCTGGCCTCCCACCGCTTCCGCGTCCCAATCAAGATCAGGTGGCAGGAACCCACTGGCCGTCAAGATCGCCTGGCAATCGGTCACGATCGCCTATCAGAGGACAGCAGCCCGCCGCGAGGCCGTGTCCCAAGCCTGTCCCAGGCCCCAACCGAAAACACTCCCACCTGGCGAAACAGCCTGGGACTTTCCCAGCAAAACCGGGCAAACCAGACAGGCTGGGACAGCCCTGGGACAGGCCCGTCCCAGGGCTGTGCCAGCCCGGGACGCCACGGGGCGTCGTCGTCGGGCCGTGTCCGAGCGGGCCGAGGTGTCGTTGGGCCGGGTGATTGATCTTGCCCGGGGCGGGGCGCGCGGGCGCCTGCACGGGCCCGACCGAAGGGAACGATGATGGTGAAGCTGGGTGTTCGGCGGGCGTTGATGACGTCAGCCGTGATCGGCCTGCTCCTGAGTGCGGCGGCCGTGCCGCCCGCCGTGGCGGCATCCGCCACCCGCGACGCGCAGCCGGTGACCAAGCCGTGCCCGGGCAGCGACCAGTACTACCCGGACAGCGACCCCTCGAAGTTCTGGGAGTGCAGCAACGGCATCGCCTACCGCTTCGACTGCCCCGCCGGCTTGCACTGGGACACCAACCTGCTCACCTGCAACTACCCCGAGCAGGCGGGTCGTCAGGCAGACCCTACCCAGACACGCAGCACGCAACGGTCGGTCGCATCGGACTCGACGGGAACACAGACGCTGGAGACCAAGCACATCCAGGGACAGGTCATCACACACACCATCATCAAACCCCTGCGCGCAGAATGAGCGGCCCGTCGGCGCTCTCGGCGGCCGACTGGCACGGCTGCCCGGCCGGCCAGTCGGACAACCGCTGGTACTGCTTCTACGAGGACTCGAACGGGGGCGGGCGCCGACTGCAGTGGATCGACCCCCACTGCAGCAGCCCGATCTCCATCGGTGACTACGGCTTCCGCGACAAGGCCTCCGGCTGGTCCAACACCACCCAGAACCCCGGCCTGAACGTCCCGGTCCAGGACGACGTGGGCGCCGGGGACTGGCGCACCCTGTGGTCGGAGAACCCCGTCACCCAGGTCGCCTACGTCGGTGACGGCCAGAACGACCGCGCGGACCGCTTCTGGTCCTGCCC
>NZ_JBHUWW010000166.1:0-16982 GCF_042669755.1 Kitasatospora sp. NPDC057223
GCGGGCACCCCCGAGGGGGTGCCCGCCCTTATCCGTGCGGCTGCCTATCCGTACTCGGGGATGCCCGGGATGAGCCCGTCGCCCTCGGCCCGCAGCAGCTGCCGGACTTCGTCGATCGTCGCCCCCACGTTCGGCAGGATCAGGTCGGACGGCTCCAGCGAGTCGTCCGGCAGCGGGGTGCCGTACTCCTTCACGGCCACCAGCAGGCTGTCCAGTGCCGCCCGGAAGTGCCCCTCGTCCCCCGACTCCAGCGCACGCAGCAGTTCGTCGTCCAGCTCGTTGAGGCGGTGCAGGTGGTCGTCGCCCACCTGGAACTGCCCTTCACCCATGACCCTCATGATCATGCGCTGCGTCTCCCTGCTGTCATGGCCGCCGTCGAGGGAGCCGGGTCACTTGTTGTAGTTGATCGTCCCCGGGTTGTCCTGCTTGTCCTGCGCCCCGGGCCTGCCCTGCTCGATCGCGGGCTGCGCGGCCGGGCTGCCGCCGGTCAGCTCGGCCTTCATCCTGGCGAGCTCCAGCTCGACGTCGGAGCCGCCGGCCACCCGCTCCAGCTCGGCCTCGATGTCGTCCTTGCGGCCGAGGCCGCTCGCGTCGTCCAGCGCACCGGAGGCCAGCAGCTCGTCGATGGCACCCGCACGGGCCTGCATCTGGGCCGTCTTGTCCTCGGCCCGCTGGATCGCCAGGCCCACGTCGCCCATCTCCTCCGAGATCCCGGAGAAGGACTCCGCGATCCGGGTCTGCGCCTGGGCGGCGGTGTAGGTGGCCTTGATGGTCTCCTTCTTCGTCCGGAAGGCGTCCACCTTGGCCTGCAGCCGCTGGGAGGCCAGCGTGAGCTTCTCCTCCTCGCCCTGCAGCTGCTCGTACTGCACCTGCAGGTCGGTGATCTGCGACTGCATGTTGGACTTGCGGGTCAGCGCCTCGCGCGCGAGGTCCTCCCGGCCGAGCGAGAGCGCCTTGCGGCCCTGGTCCTCGTACTTCGCGGACTGCTGCTGCAGCTGGGTCAGCTGGAGCTCCAGGCGCTTGCGCGAGGTGGCCACGTCGGCCACTCCCCTGCGCACCTTCTGCAGCAGTTCGAGCTGCTTCTGGTACGAGTAGTCGAGCGTTTCACGCGGATCTTCTGCACGGTCCAGGGCCTTGTTGGCCTTGGACTTGAAGATCAGCCCCATACGCTTCATGATTCCGTCGCTCATGGGCCTCGGGTGCCCCCTTCTCCGGGCTGCGGACTGTAACTCGTTACCAGACACGACGAGTGTATGTGCAGCGAGGCAATCGCCGCAGTGCACCTGCCTGCAACAAGACTGCTACAGCCGACCCTGCCGGCGCCTCATCCCGGGGGTGGAATCCGACCCCGGTTCCATGATCCGGCAGGAGGAGGAAACCCCGTAATGGACGCGCCGAGGAGCCCCCGGAAACCTCGGTTCGTTGATCGATATCTGTTTGGGTCCAAGGGCACGGGAGGAAGCGGCCGTCCACCCCGTACGCTGGGGGTGTGTTCCGACGCCGTTCAGACGATGCCTCTGCCTCCGCCGTAGTGCTGGAGAAGCAGGACGATACGAGCCAGGCCCGCGATCCGCAGGCGAAGAAGGGCCGGCCCACGCCCAAGCGCAGTGAGGCCGAGGCCAACCGGCGTACCCGGGTGGTCGTCCCCAAGGACCGCAAGGAGGCCGCCCGCCAGTCGCGCGAGCGGATGCGCTCCGAGCGGGAGAAGCAGCGCACCGCGCTGCTGGAGGGCGACGAGCGCTACCTGCCGGCCCGCGACAAGGGCCCGGTGCGCAAGTTCGCCCGGGACTACGTGGACGCCCGCTGGTCGCTCGCCGAGTTCTTCCTGCCCGCCGCCGTGGTCATCCTGATCCTCAGCGTGGTGCGGGTCCCGGCCCTCCAGCTGCTCTCCACCCTGCTCTTCCTGCTGTTCTTCGTCCTGGTGATCCTCGACTTCGTGCGCCTGGGCCTCGGCCTGCGCAAGCAGTTCGCCGAGCGGTTCCCCGGACAGAACACCAAGGGCGCCGTCGCGTACGGCCTGATGCGCATCCTGCAGATGCGCCGCCTGCGGCTGCCCAAGCCCCAGGTGCAGCGCGGGGCCAAGCCCTGACCGCCGAGCCGGTGAACTCGGGCTGGGCCCCTCCGACCTGGGAGGGGCCCGGCCTTTACGCGCTGCCCGGCCAGGGCGGCGGGAGCCACGACCGGCTGCCGTCCCGCAGCGGATCGTTCGCCGGCGGGGCCGGCCCCTGGCTGGAGCGCCAGGGCGGCCTGCGCAACCTGGTCCGCCAGGAGATGGTGGCGAGGCAGCTCGCCGAACAGCTCACCGGGCGCACCGCCCAGCGCGTCCTGGACGTCGGCTGCGGCCAGGGCACCCAGGCGCTGCGCCTGGCCCGGGCCGGCCACTACGTCACCGGCATCGACTCCGACCCGGTCACCCTCGGCGTCGCCCAGGGCGCACTGGCCCAGGAGCCGGACGACGTCCGCGGCCGGGTCCAGCTGCTCAGCGGCGACGGCCACCAGTGCGGGCGCTGGTTCGGCGCGCGGAGCTTCGACGTGGTCCTCTGCCACGGCGTCCTGATGTACCTGCCCGACCCGGACCCGATGATCGCCTCACTGGCCCGGCTGCTCGCCCCCGGCGGCGTCCTCTCCCTCGTGGTCCGCAACCGGGACGCGCTGGCGATGCGCCCCGGCGCGGCCGGCGACTGGCGCGCCGCGCTGGACGCCTTCGAGAGCGACCGCTACTACAACCGCCTGGGCCTCACCGCCCGCGCCGACCGGCTCGCCGACCTGACCGTCACGCTCGCCGAGGTCTCCGTACCGCTCAAGCAGTGGTACGGCGTACGGGTCTTCACCGACAACGCGCCGGACGACGCGGCGCCGCCCGTCGACGGCCGCCGCCTCGCCCAGCTCCTGGACGCCGAGGAACGCGCCGGCCGGACCGACCCCTACCGCCGGATAGCCGCGCTGCTGCACGTCATCGGCGGCAAGTAGCGGCTGCCCGCCCTTCGGGGCGGTGCGCGGCCCGGCGTCGCGGCTCAGGCCTCGTGCAGGCTCATCGAGTAGATGACGCGGTCGTCGTCCAGCAGGACGGCGGTGTCGACGCCGTCCTCCGCCAGCTGCTTCCAGCTCTCGCCGATCCAGGACTCCGCGTCGCCCTGCCCCGGGAACTCCTCCTGGCCACCGGCCGGGGTGACCGGGGTGCCGTCCGTCTTCTCGTACCGCCACGTCCAGACCATGCCCGGCTCCTCCCGCTGACGACTGGTTCGCTGCCCTGCTGCATCGCTGTTCGGTTGTGCACACTAGCCTGCCCGCCGCGATCACCCCTACGCCTCGTCGGGCAGGATGAACGGCATGTCACTCCCCCGCACCCTGATCCTCGGCGGCGCCCGCTCGGGCAAGTCCACCCGGGCCGAGCAGCTGCTCGCCGCACACGACGACGTCCTCTACGTCGCCACCGGCGGCATCCGGGACGGCGACCCGGAGTGGGCGCAGCGGGTCGGCCTGCACCGGGAGCGGCGCCCGGCGAGCTGGCGGACGGCCGAGACCTGCGACCTGGAGGCCGTCCTGCGCGACGGCGCGGACCGGGCGCCGGTGCTGATCGACTGCCTGGCCCTCTGGCTGACCGCGGTGATGGACGACTGCGACGCCTGGGACGACGCGGCCTGGGCGGCCGGCGGCGAGCGGGCGGTGCAGCTGCGCTGCGAGGCGCTCGCGGCGGCCTGGGCGGCGACGGGGCGCCAGGTGATCGCGGTCAGCAACGAGGTCGGGATGGGGGTCGTCCCCGGGACGGCGGCGGGGCGGCGGTTCCGGGACGCCCTCGGGCGGCTGAACATGGCGGTGGCGGACGCCTCGGAGCAGGTGCTGCTGGTGGTGGCGGGACAGGTGCTCACCCTGAAGGGCGGTGCCGGCGGCCGGCGGCCCTGACTCAGTCCTGAGGCCGCCACCGGATGGTGGCCGGCGGCGTGTAGCCTTCGGGGCGATGGACACGACCGTGGATCTCGATACGTTCTCCTCCCTCGTCGAGCGCCCCGACGAGAGCGCCCGCAGGGCCGCCGACGAGCGCTGGAAGGCGCTGGACCGGCCTCGTGGCGGGCTCGGCCAGCTGGAGGAGCTGGGCAGCTGGCTGGCGTCCGTGCAGGGGCACTCCCCCGTACGGCCCGTGTCGGCGCCCAAGGTGCTGCTGTTCGCGGGTGACCACGGGGTGGCCTCGCTCGGGGTCTCCGAGCTGCCCGCCGACGGCGGGACGGCCGCCCGGGTGCGGGCCGTGCTGGACGGCACGGCGCCGGTCGCGGTGCTCGCGCGGCGCTTCGGCGCCCGGGTGCGGGTCGTCGACGTGGCGGTGGACGCCGATCCCTCCGACTTCCCCGACGAGGTGGTCCGCCACCGGGTGCGGCGCGGCTCCGGCCGGATCGAC
The DNA here is from genome assembly GCF_042669755.1 of Kitasatospora sp. NPDC057223. NCBI lineage: Bacteria > Bacillati > Actinomycetota > Actinomycetes > Kitasatosporales > Streptomycetaceae > Kitasatospora > Kitasatospora sp. NPDC057223. The sequence goes on from NZ_JBHUWW010000166.1 coordinate 4,394, forward strand.
GTCGAGGACGCGCTGAGCCCGGAGGAGGCCGCCCGGGCGTTCCGCGCCGGGATGGCCGTCGCCGACGAGGAGGCCGACGCCGGCACCGACCTGGTGGTGCTGGGCGACCTCGGGGTCGGCTCGACCACCGTGGCGGCCGTGCTGGTCGGCGCCCTGTGCGGGACGGACGCGGCGGCGGTCACCGGGCGGGGCTCGGGCATCGACGACCGGGTGTGGATGGTCAAGTGCGCCACCGTCCGCGACTCGCTGCGGCGGGCGCGGCCGGTGCTGGGCGACCAGCTGGCCCTGCTGGCCGCCACCGGCGGCGCGGACTTCGCGGCGGTCACCGGCTTCCTGCTGCAGGCCTCGGTGCGCCGGCTCCCGGTCGTCCTGGACGGCGTCGTCTCGGCGGCGTGCGCGCTGGTCGCCCAGCGGATCGCGTTCCGCGCGCCGGAGTGGTGGCGGGCCGGGCAGTCGAGCGGCGAACCCGCCCAGGCGAAGGCGTACGACCGGCTGACGCTGACGCCGTTGCAGGACCAGAAGATCACCATGGGCGAGGGCGTGGGCGCGCTGCTGTCCCTGCCGCTGCTCCAGGCGGCCGCGGACACGCTGGCCGAGCACGCCGCCGTCCCGGTGCTGCCCGAGGAGCCGAAGGAGCAGCCGAAGCTGCCGTCGGCGGCGGATCTGCTCGGCCGGGTCTGACGCGGTGTCAGGGGCGCCCGGTTCCGCCGCCCCCGGGCCCGGCGCGCTGAGGCTGGAGGGCCTGCGGTTCGCGTTCGGCACGCTCTCGGTGCTCCGGGTCCGGGTCGAGCGGTGGGACCGGGCGACGGCGGGGCGGGCGATGCTCTGCGCGCCGGTGGTCGGGGTCGTGCTGGGGGCTCTCGCCGCGGCGGCGGGCGCACTGGTCGCCTGGCGCGCCGGCGGCCTGCTCGGCGCCGTCACCGCGCTCGCCGTACTGGCCGCGCTGACCCGGGGGCTGCACCTGGACGGCCTGGCCGACGTCGCGGACGGCCTGGGCAGCGGCAGACCCGCCGAGGACGCACTGCGGATCATGAAGCAGTCCGACATCGGCCCCTTCGGCGTGCTGACCCTGCTGCTCACCCTGCTCGCCCAGGCCGCGGCCGTGGCGGGCCAGTTCGAGGCCTCGCTCTGGCGCGGCGCCCTCGCGGTCCTCACCGCCGCCCTGGCGGCGCGCTGCGCACTCGCCTGGGGCTGCCTGCGCTCCGTCCCCGCGGCCCGGCCCGGCGGCCTCGGCGCGACGGTCGCGAGTACGGTGGCGCCTGCGGCGGCACTCGCGGTCTCGGCCGGCGCCGCGCTGCTGGCGGCCCTGGCCGGGCTCGGTGACGGCTGGTCGGCCCTGCGGCTGCCGGTCGCGCTGGCGGCCGGACTGCTCGCCGCCGGGCTGCTGCTGCGGCGCTGCGTGGGGCGCTTCGGCGGGATCACCGGCGACGTGCTCGGCGCGATGGCGGAGACCGCGGCGACGGGCTGCCTGGTCGTCCTGGCGATGGCGGGGTAGCACCGCACCGGCACCTGATCAGCCCGGGCGCGGGCGCGCCGGTACGAACCGGTGGGCCCGTCGCGCCCGGCCCGAGGACAAGAGGACGAAGGAGTCCGCCCGTGAACCTCGAACCCTGGCTGCCCGGCAGAGACCAGTACGACGCCCTGCGGTCGTTCGTGACGGCCCGCCAGCGGGAACTCGGGCGCGAGCAGCGGCAGACCGGCGCCGGGCCGGAGGCGCGCTGGCTGGCCGCCTCCTGGCTCCGCACCGCCTGGAAGTACACCAACCTGATCAACTTCGCGACGGAGCACGGCCAGCCCTACGAGGCCGCCCGGGCCTGGGCCGTGATGGCCGATCTGCTGATCCCGTGGGCGCAGAGCCCGCAGCTCCCGGAGGCGCTGCGCGGGATAACCGTGGCCGCCTCCCGGGCCCCGCTCAACCCGTGGGAGCCGTCGGCCCGGTGAGGCGCCGCCGGGGCGGTGACCGGCTACGACCGGTACCGGGGGCGGCGTGATCCCAGCATGCGGACTACCATGCGGGGAGCACCGTAGCTCTGCATCGCCGCAGGTTCCGCCCGGCCGCTCTTCCCCGAGGAGCCGGGACCTCTGGTGTGCGCGGTCGCCGGAGGCGGCGCGCGCGCCAGAGGTCCCGGACCCGGAGCGGGCGGGCGGGACCGGCCGGCGACACGGGGGTACGCCGGTGCGGCAGCACCGCCGCACCCGGCCGTGGACCGCATAAAGAACAGGACGCGAATACGTGACTGCATTGTCTGTGAGCACCTCCTCCGCCGCCTCGCTGCGCGCGGACGCCCTGGTGGTCGGTGTGGCGAAGGGCCCGAAGGGCATCACCGTGGCCCCCGGTGCCGAGGCCGTGGCCGAGGCGTTCGGGGGCAAGCTGGCCGAGGTCCTGACCACCCTGGGCGCGAGCGGTGGCGAGGGCGAGGCCGTCAAGGTCCCCTCCCCCGCGGGCCTGAAGGCGCCGCTCGTGCTGGCGGTCGGCCTCGGCGAGGCCGGGGACGGCTACTCCGAGGAGACGCTGCGCCGCGCCGCCGGTGTCGCCGCCCGGACGCTGGCGGGCACCCGGAAGGTCGCGCTGGCGCTGCCGGCCGAGTCGGCCGACGACACCGGCGCGGTCGCGCTGGGCGCCCTGCTCGGCGCGTACGCGTACGGCACGTACAAGAGCAACGGCGCCGGCAAGGAGCCGGTCGGCGAGTTCGTCGTGCTGACCACCCGTAAGGGCAGCAAGGACGCCAAGGCCGCGATCGAGCACGCCACGGCCGTCGGCGAGGAGATGAACCGCGCCCGCGACCTCATCAACACCCCGCCGAACGACCTGAACCCGAAGATCTTCGCGACCATCGTCCAGGCCGCCGGCAAGGAGCACGGCCTCAAGGTCGAGGTGCTGGACGAGAAGGCGCTCGCCAAGGGCGGCTTCGGCGGCATCCTCGGCGTCGGCGTCGGCTCGGAGAACCCGCCGCGGCTGGTGAAGGTGGCCTACACCCACCCGAAGGCGAAGGCGACGCTCGCCTTCGTCGGCAAGGGCATCACCTACGACTCGGGCGGCATCTCGCTGAAGCCGGCCGGCCACAACGAGACCATGAAGTGCGACATGTCGGGTGCCGCCGCGGTGTTCGCCGCCGTGGTCGCCGCCAAGCGCCTGGGCCTGGCCGTGAACGTCACCGGCTGGCTGGCGCTGGCCGAGAACATGCCGTCCGGCTCGGCCACCCGCCCCGGCGACGTGCTGCGGATGTACGGCGGCAAGACCGTCGAGGTGCTGAACACCGACGCCGAGGGCCGGCTGGTGCTGGCCGACGCGATCGTGCGGGCCGGCGAGGAGAACCCGGACGTGATCGTCGACGTGGCGACGCTGACCGGGGCGATGGTGCTGGCGCTGGGCAACCGCACCTTCGGTGTGATGTCCAACAGCGACGAGCTGCGCGAGACGCTGCACGCGACGGCGCAGGAGGCCGGCGAGGCGTCCTGGCCGATGCCGCTGCCCGCGGACCTGCGCAAGGGCATGACCGAGTCGAGCATCGCCGACCTGGCCAACATGGGCGAGCGGATGGGCGGCGGCCTGGTGGCCGGGCTCTTCCTGAAGGAGTTCGTCGCCGAGGGCACCGACTGGGCGCACCTCGACATCGCGGGCCCGGCCTTCCACGAGGGCGCGCCGTACGGCTACACCCCCAAGGGCGGCACCGCGAGCGGCGTGCGCACGCTCGTGCGTTTCGCCGAGCAGACGGCCGCGGGTGCGCCCGGGACCCCCGGGGCCAAGGCCTGATCACCGTTTTACCGCCGGCCTGCGGGCCGGTCGGCCCGGCGCCCTTCAACGGGCGCCGGGCCTTTTTCATTCCGAATGACTGTTACCTCACAGTAATAAGACCGGCGGCCGTCGCATCCCTGTTCGCTGCGGGCGAAACTTTGTTCCACAGTGCGGAACTCCCCTGGCCCACGGCCGCCCGGAGCACCGCTCACCCCACCCACGGCAGGGCTGTGAGCTGCGGCTATACCCTGACGTACGGGACTTTCACCCCCCTGCGACCAGCCGCTCGACCGCCCCTGGGGCGGGCCGGGACATCAGCCGCCGCGAACAAGTGCGAAGATGTATTTCCGGCATGACTGGACGCCTTACAAGGGCATCCCGACCCACCGGACCGCGACCGGCCCGGCGATCCGCACCCCTTTGCATGGAGGACGTGACGTGGCGAACGACGCCAGCACCGTTTTCGACGTTGTCATTCTCGGAGGCGGAAGCGGCGGTTACGCCGCGGCGCTCCGCGCCGCTCAGCTCGGCCTGAGTGTGGCCCTGATCGAGAAGGGGGAGCTGGGCGGCACCTGCCTGCACCGCGGTTGCATCCCGACCAAGGCTCTCCTGCACGCGGCCGAGGTCGCGGACGAAACCCGCGAGGCCGCCGAGTTCGGTGTCCTGGCGACGTTCCAGGGCATCGACATCAAGGGCGTCCACAAGTACAAGGACGACGTCGTCGCCGGCCTGTACAAGGGCCTGCAGGGCCTGGTCGCCTCCCGCAAGGTCCACTACATCACCGGCGAGGGCAAGCTCTCCTCGCAGACCTCGGTCGATGTCAACGGCCAGCGCGTCGAGGGCCGCCACATCCTCCTCGCCACCGGCTCCGTGCCGAAGTCCCTCCCGGGCCTGAACATCGACGGCGACCGGGTCATCTCCTCGGACCACGCGCTCAAGCTCGACCGCATCCCGAAGTCGGCCGTGATCCTCGGCGGCGGCGTCATCGGCGTCGAGTTCGCGTCCGTCTGGAAGTCCTTCGGCGTCGACGTCACCATCGTCGAGGCGCTGCCGCACCTGGCCCCGCTGGAGGACGAGAACTCCTCCAAGCTGCTGGAGCGCGCGTTCCGCAAGCGCGGCATCAAGTTCGAGCTCAAGGCCCGCTTCTCCGGCGTCGAGTACACCGCCGACGGCGTGCGCGTCTCGACCGAGAACGGCAAGCAGATCGACGCCGACCTGCTGCTCGTCGCCATCGGCCGCGGCCCGGTCTCGGCCGGCCTCGGCTACGAGGAGAACGGCGTCGCGACCGACCGCGGCTACGTCCTCGTCGACGAGTACATGCGCACCAACGTGCCCACCATCTCGGCCGTCGGCGACCTCGTCCCGACCCTCCAGCTGGCCCACGTCGGCTTCGCCGAGGGCATCCTCGTCGCCGAGCGGCTGGCCGGCCTGAAGGCCGTGCCGATCGACTACGACGGTGTGCCGCGTGTGACGTACTGCAACCCCGAGGTCGCGTCGGTGGGCATCACCGAGGCCAAGGCCGTCGAGCTGTACGGCAAGGACAAGGTCGTCACGCTCAAGTACAACCTGGCCGGCAACGGCAAGAGCAAGATCCTCAAGACCGCCGGCGAGATCAAGCTCGTCCAGGTCAAGGACGGCGCCGTGGTGGGTGTCCACATGGTCGGCGCGCGCATGGGCGAGCAGGTGGGCGAGGCCCAGCTCATCTACAACTGGGAGGCGCTGCCCTCCGAGGTCGCGCAGCTCATCCACGCGCACCCGTCGCAGTCCGAGGCCCTCGGCGAGGCGCACCTGGCGCTGGCCGGCAAGCCGCTGCACGCGCACGACTGATCGCGCCCCTCCCCACTTCCCCCATCCCGTACGCAAGACTTGATAGGAGTCGCTGAAACCATGGCGGTCTCAGTAACACTGCCCGCGCTGGGCGAGAGCGTTTCCGAGGGCACTGTCACCCGCTGGCTCAAGGCCGAGGGTGAGCGCGTCGAGGTCGACGAGCCGCTGCTCGAGGTCTCGACCGACAAGGTCGACACCGAGATCCCCTCGCCGGTCTCCGGCATCCTCGCCTCCATCAAGGTCGCCGAGGACGAGACGGTCGAGGTCGGCACCGAGCTGGCCGTCATCGACGACGGCTCGGGCGCTCCGGCTCCCGCCGCCGCTCCGGTCGCCGAGGCGGCCCCGGCCGCTCCGGCCCCGGTCGCCGAGGCCGCTCCCGTGGCTGCCGCTCCGGCTCCCGTGGCCGAGGCCCCGGCCGCCCCCGCTGCCGCCGCTCCGGCCGGCGACGCCACCCCGGTGCTGCTCCCCGCCCTGGGCGAGTCCGTCACCGAGGGCACCGTCACCCGCTGGCTGAAGGCCGAGGGTGACACGGTCGAGGTTGACGAGCCGCTGCTGGAGGTCTCCACCGACAAGGTCGACACCGAGATCCCGTCGCCCGTCGCCGGCGTCCTGGTGAAGATCCTGGTCGCCGAGGACGAGGCCGCCGAGGTCGGCGCCCAGCTCGCCCTGATCGGTGTCGCCGGCGCTGTCGCCGCCGCCCCGGCCCCGGTCGCCGCACCGGCTCCGGTCGCTGCTCCGGCCCCCGCGCCGGTCGCCGCCGCCCCGGCTCCGGTCGCTGCTCCGGCCCCCGTCGCCGCACCCGCCCCGGTCGCCGCCCCGGCTCCGGTCGCTGCTCCGGCCCCCGTCGCCGCACCGGCCGCACCCGCTGCCGACAGCTCCGACGCCTACGTCACCCCGCTGGTGCGCAAGCTCGCCGCCGAGCAGGGCGTCGCCCTCGGCGACGTCACCGGCACCGGTGTCGGCGGCCGCATCCGCAAGCAGGACGTCATCGCCGCCGCGGAGGCCGCCAAGGCCGCCGCAGCCGTGCCGGCCGCCGCAGCTCCCGCGGCCAAGGCCCCGGCCGCCGTCGCCGCGGTCTCCCCGCTGCGCGGCACCACGGTCAAGATCTCCCGCCTGCGCTCGGTGATCGCCAAGCGCATGGTGGAGTCCCTCCAGGTCTCCGCCCAGCTGACCACCGTGGTCGAGGTGGACATCACCAACATCATGCGGCTGCGCAACAAGGCGAAGGCCGGCTTCCAGGCCCGCGAGGGCGTCAAGCTGTCCCCGCTGCCGTTCTTCGTGAAGGCCTCCATCGAGGCGCTCAAGGCCCACCCGGTCGTGAACTCCCAGTTCAACGAGGCCGAGGGCACCATCACCTACCACGGCGCCGAGCACGTCGGCATCGCGGTGGACACCGAGCGCGGCCTGCTCGTCCCGGTCATCCACGACGCGGGCGACCTCAACATCGCCGGCATCGCCAAGAAGACCGCCGACCTCGCGGCCCGCACCCGGGACAACAAGGTCACCCCGGACGAGCTGGGCGGTGGCACCTTCACCATCACCAACACCGGCTCGCGCGGTGCGCTCTTCGACACCCCGATCATCAACCAGCCGCAGGTGGCGATCCTGGGCATCGGCGCAGCCGTCAAGCGCCCGGTGGTCATCAACCACCCGGACCTGGGCGAGACGATCGCCGTCCGCGACATGGTCTACCTGGCCCTGTCGTACGACCACCGGATCGTGGACGGCGCCGACGCCGCCCGCTACCTGGGTGCCGTCAAGGCCCGCCTGGAAGAGGGCGCCTTCGAGGGCGACCTCGGCCTGTAAGCTCCCCGGCCGGGCCCCGCACCACCGGGATCCTGCCGCCGCAGCCCCCGTTTCGTCCTCGGACGGAGCGGGGGCTGCGCGTTTCACGCCCCTCTTCGCATGCGTTTGCCCGGGCGACCAGGGATGCTGGAGCGGTGATGTACGAGACGGACTTCTGGCAGATCATCGACGAGACCCGGGCCGCCGCCGAAGGCGACCCGGACGAGCAGGCCGATCGGCTGGTGGAGCGGCTCGCGCAGCTGACGCCGGACGACGTCATCGACTTCGCCCGGCTGTTCGAGGCACGCTTCCAGCGCGCGTACTGGACGGACCTCTGGGGCGCCGCGTACCTGCTGCTGGACGGCGCCTCGGAGGACGCCTTCGACTACTTCCGGTGCTGGCTGATCGGCCAGGGCCGCGAGGTCTTCGAGGGCGCGCTGGCCGAACCCGACGACCTCGCGGACCTGGTGCCCGACTTCGACGAGGAGGAGGACGGCGACGCCGAGGACATCGGCTACGCCGCCGACGAGGCCTACGAACAGCTCACCGGCCTGCCGCTGCCCGACCTCGGGCTGGAGCAGGCGGCAGGCCCGGAGGGCTCGCCGCTGGACTTCACCGACGCCGGGGCGATGGCGAAACGGTTCCCCCGGCTGTGGGAGCGCTACGGCGACTGAGCACCGGCCGGGGCGGTGCTCCCGGCGGCCGCCGCGGCCGGGCCCGGACGGCGCGGGTCAGGACGGCGCGGGTCAGGCCGCGGCGGGTCAGGCCGCGGCGGGTCAGGCCCCGCTGCCGGCCGCGGTGTCCTGCTCGATGCCCAGCAGGATCTGCTCCAGCGCCGCCGGGCCGGGCGCCAGCGGATCCTCGTCCACGCCGCCGTTGAAGACCACGAAGCCGCCGCTCTCCGCCGGGACGGCGGCCAGCAGCACGTAGCCGCTGAGCCCGTCCTTCGTCCTGACGTGCCAGCGGACCGCGTAGCCGCTCACCCCCGCCACCACGACCGTGGAGGACCGCGCGTCGGTGTGCGAGGTGAGGCCGTCGAAGATCGCCTGCGCGTAGAGCGGCATCGCCGCCTCGGCCGCCGCCCGGGCCGAGGCGCCCTGGATCGAGTCCGCCTTGACGGCGAACTGGCCGCGCACGCAGGTGCCGCCGCCCGGGCAGGTGTACGACCCGCTGCTCAGGAAGACCGTCGCGGTGCTGCCGGGGGTGGTCTGCGTCCAGCCGGACAGCACCGGCACGGTGATCCCGTGCTGTTCGTCGGGGACGGTGCCGGTGACGGACGCGGGCGGGCTGACCCGCGGCGAGGGGGTCGGGCTCGACCGGCGGGTCGGCGAGGCCGTCGGGCTCGGGTCGAAGGACGGGACGGTCGGCACGTCGAGCGTCGGCATCGTGATCGTCGGGACGGCGATCGTCGGCAGCGGGCGCGGTGACGGGCCGTCGCCGCTGGTGAGCGCGACTCCGGCGGCGATCCCGCCGGCCACCAGCACGGCGGCGACCACGCTGATCACCACCGCGTTGCTCTTGCGCTGCGGAGCCTGCGGGCCCACCGGGTAGCCCGGGGCCGGCGGGTAGCCGGGCGGGCCCTGCACTCCCGGATAGCCGCTCGGCGGGTACCCCTGGCCCGGAGCGGGCGGGTAGCCGTAGCCCGGCTGCGGCGCGGCGGGCGGGGCCGGCGGGGCCGCCTGCCAGGCTTGGGTCGGGGCGTCGGCGATCTGCGCGGCCGCCGGCGGCGCGTCCACGGGCGCGGCGGGGCGCACCTCACTGGTCCAGGCGCTGCCGTCCCACCAGCGCTCCTGGGCGGCCGCGCCGCCTGTTCCGGTACCGGGCGCGGGATACCAACCGGGGGGCGTCGAGTTGCTCACCGCGTCAAGGTACCGGGCCCGGGCGGGTGGTCGACAGGGCCTGTCTGTGACAGTCCGGTACCTGTTGTCACGGTTCGGCCACCGGCCGGGGCACGCGGCCGGCCGGACGGACGCCGGGCGCCGTCGGGCAGCGGGCCCGCGGGCCGGCAGGGCGTCAGGGCGTCAGGGCGTCAGGTGCCGTCAGGCGACGAGCCGGCGGGCCATCCAGATGTCGTCCACGTACCGGCCGTCGATCAGGAACTCCTCGGTCAGCGAGCCCTCCGTCCGGAAGCCGCAGCGCTCGTAGAGCCGGCGGGCGGGCGCGTTGTGGCCAAGGACGCGCAGGCTGATCCGGCGGGCGCCCTGGGCGCGGGCCGCCTCGCAGGCCGCCTCGACCAGGGCCCGGCCGATGCCCCGGCCGCGGACGGAGTCGTCGACGGCGAGGCCCTGGATCTGCCGGACGTGCTGGTTGGTCACCAGCGGAGTGGGCGGGACCTGGCGGACGTAGCCGACGAGCCGGCCGGCCAGCAGGGCGAGCAGGTACTGCTCCGGCGGGTGCCGCTCGTCGAACATGCCGGCGCCGTCGGGCGGCGGCGGGGAGACGTCGCTCAGCCAGGACCAGGCGGCGCGGTTGAGGACGGCGAGCTCCTGCTCGTCCTCCGGCCGGGCTGCACGGATGATCAGATCCTCGTCTCGCATGGGCGACATGCTAACCACCGTGGTCTACCGATCTGAAGAGGCCGGAGCTGCGAGGATGGCCGCATGCGTATCGCGGTCACCGGTTCCACCGGATTCATCGGCTCCGCCCTGGTCGGCTCGCTGCTCGCCGACGGCCACGAGGTAGTCCGGCTGGTCCGCCGGCGTTCACGGACCGGCCCGCAGGCCGACGGGACCACGGCGATCGGCTGGAACCCGCTCCTGATGGAGATCGACCGCGCCGGGCTGGCCGGCGTCGAGGCCGTGGTGCACCTGGCCGGCGCCGGGGTCGGCGACCACCGCTGGACGGACCGCTACAAGCGGGAGATCCGGGAGAGCCGGGTGCTCGGCACCGAGACGCTGGCCGCCGCGCTGGCGGAGGCCGGGCAGCCGCCCCGGGTGCTGGTCAGTGCCTCGGCCGTGGGCTACTACGGGCAGACCGGCGACCGGGTGATCGACGAGGACTCGCCCGCCGGGGACGACTTCCTGGCGCAGGTGTGCGTGGAGTGGGAGGCCGCCGCGCGGCCCGCGGCCGAGGCCGGGGTGCGGGTCGTGCACCCGCGCACCGGTCTGGTGCTGTCGGCGGCGGGCGGCGCCGGGGCCCGGCTGTTCCCGCTGTTCAGGCTGGGCCTGGGCGGGCGGCTGGGGTCGGGCTCGCAGTACTGGAGCTACATCTCGCTGGCCGACGAGATCGCGGCGCTGCGCTTCCTCATCGACCACCCGGACATCGAGGGGCCGGTGAATCTGACCGCCCCGGAGCCGGTGACGAACCGTGAGCTGACGGCGGCCCTGGGCAAGGCCCTCGGGCGCCCGACGCCGTTCCCGGTGCCGGAGGCGGCGCTGAAGGCCGTACTGGGCGAGCTGGCGGTGGAGGTGGCTGGCAGTCACCGGGTCGTCCCCGGGCGGCTGCTGGAGGCCGGGTTCCGGTTCCGGCACCCGGACGTCGGGTCGGCGGTACGCGCCGCCCTGTAGCCGGACGGGCGCCTTCCGGGGGCTGCGGGAGCCCCGTACGCCCCTGCCGGGGACCAGGCGCACAGGGAGTCGGGGGGCGCACGGGAGCACGCGAGAGGCGCGCTGCAAGCCCCCGGTGACCGTCCGCGCCCGGCGGCCCGTCATCCGGGCGGCCCGGCGCACGCTCCGTCACCGCGCCCCGGAACATGCAACCGATTACCTCCCCCGGCACCGGATCCGGCCCGACCGGCCCGTCTGATCTCCGCACTGACGGGGCATCACATGGGCGGACCGTGTCCCGGCACCCCGCTGCCTGTGTCGGCGAAGCCCCGGGACCAGGGAGGGAGCACGCCAGTGCCCGCATACGACTTCACCCGCCGTTCCCGGCACCAGTCCGATCCCGACGTCGTGGTGGTGGGCGCCGGACTGGCAGGCCTGGCCGCCGCCCACGCGCTGACCGGCCGGGGCCTGAACGTCCACGTCCTGGAGACCACCGACCGGATCGGCGGCCGGATGGCCGCCCGCGAACTGGACGGCTTCCGGCTCGACCAGGGCAGTCACCTACTGAACACCGCCCACCCCGAACTGCGGCGCCGCCTGGACCTGGACCGCCTCGACCTGCAACCGCTGGGCCCCGGCATCCTCGTGCACAGCGCCGGCCGTACCCACCGGGCCGCCGACCCGCAGCCTGCCGCCGCCCGGCCGCCCGGCCCGTGGCTGCCCGCCCGGCAGGCCGGCGGGTGGCAGCCGGGCGGGTGGCAGGCAGGCGCCCGCGCACCGCTCGCCGGCCCGCTCGACCGCGCCCGGCTCGGCGCCTGGCTGACCCGGCTGGCCGCCACCCCGGCCGGGCGGCTGCTGGCCCGCCCCGAGACCACGGCGGCCCGCGCGCTGGCCGAACGCGGCCTGCCCGCCCGCACCGCCGACGGCATCCTGCGGCCACTGCTCGGCGCACTGCTCAGCGACCCGGCCCTCGGCACCAGCAGCCGGGTCGCCGACCTGGTGCTGCGCTCCTACGCCCGCGGGCGCCTCTGCCTGCCCTCCGGCGGCATCAGCGCCGTGCCGGAGCAGCTCGCGGCCGGCCTGCCGGCGGGGACGCTCCGGCTGGGCGTGCAGGTCACCTCGATCGCGGCGGACGGCGTGGAGACAGCCGGCCACGGGCGGATCGGCGCCCAGGCCGTGGTCGTCGCGACGGACGCGCAGGCCGCCGCGGAGCTGCTGCCCGGGCTGCGCCTGCCCGGCTTCCACCCCGTCACGACCTACTACCACGCGGCCGACGGCCCGCCGCTGGACGAGCCCGTCCTGCTGCTGGACGGCGACCGGCCCGCCGGGGCCCCGCCGCTGGTCTCGCACTCCCTGGTGCTGAGCGAGCTCCACTCCTCGTACGCTCCCGCCGGCCGGGCGCTGATCGCCACCACGGTGCTGGGGCGCCGCAGTTTCGACTCCGGCGGCCCGGCCACCCTCGAACCGGCCGTCCGGGCCCGGCTGGCCGAGCTGTACGGGACGTCGACCGCGGGCTGGGAGTTCCTGACCGTGCGCCACCTGCCGGACGCCGTTCCCGCGATGCCGCCGCCGCACAACTTCCGGCGACCGGTGCGGGTGCTCGCGGGGCTGTACGTGTGCGGCGACCACCGGGACACCAGCAGCGTGCAGGGCGCCCTGGTCTCGGGCCGCCGGGCGGGGCAGGCTGTATTTTTTTAACTTGGGCTAGCCGAAGAGTAACAGTAGTATGATGTCTCTTATTATGATCTGCGTGATG
>NZ_JBHUWW010000167.1:0-16331 GCF_042669755.1 Kitasatospora sp. NPDC057223
GCCGTCCCGGTCGGTGGTGTGGTCGTCCGCGAAGCGACGGTCACCGGTCGCATCGGGCACGTACTTCACACAGACAACGATCCTCAAGCTCACGGTGTGTGCTCCTCTCTGACGGGGTGTTCGTTCGTTCCGGCGAGGTTGCCGGGTCCGGTCGTGCGGGTGTTACGGGAGGTTGCGGGCCATCACGATGCGCTGGATCTGGTTGGTGCCCTCGTAGATCTGGGTGATCTTGGCGTCGCGCATCATGCGCTCCAGGGGGTAGTCGCGGGTGTAGCCGTAGCCGCCGAGGAGCTGGACGGCGTCGGTGGTGATCTCCATGGCGGCGTCGGAGGCGAAGCACTTGGCGGCGGCGCCGAAGAAGGTGAGGTCGGCGTCCGTTCGCTGGGACCTGGCGGCGGCGGCGTAGGTGAGCTGGCGGGCGGCCTCCAGCTTCATGGCCATGTCGGCGAGCATGAACTGGATGCCCTGGAACTCGCCGATGGGCTTGCCGAACTGCTTGCGCTCCTTGACGTAGCCGGCGGCGTAGTCGAGGGCGCCCTGGGCGATACCGATGGCCTGGGCGGCGATGGTGACGCGGGTGTGGTCGAGGGTCTTCATGGCGGTGGCGAAGCCGGTGCCCTCGGCGCCGATCATGCGGTCGGCGGGGATGCGGACGTTGTCGAGGTAGACCTCGCGGGTGGGCGAGCCCTTGATGCCGAGCTTCTTCTCGGGGGCGCCGAAGGTGACGCCCTCGTCGCTCTTCTCGACCACGAACGCGGAGATGCCGCGGGAGCGCTGGTCGGGGTCGGTGACGGCCATGACGGTGTAGAACTCGGAGACGCCGGCGTTGGTGATCCACCGCTTGACGCCGTTGAGGACCCAGAAGTCGCCGTCGCGCACCGCGCGGGTCTTCATCCCGACCGCGTCGGAGCCGGCGTCCGGCTCGGACAGGCAGTAGGAGAACATGCCCTCACCGCGGGCGAGCGCGCCGAGGTACTTGCGCTTCAGCTCCTCGGAGCCGGACAGCTGCACGGGCAGCGAGCCGAGCTTGTTGACGGCCGGGATCAGCGAGGACGACGCGCAGACCCGGGCGATCTCCTCGATCACGATCACGGTGGCGAGCGCGTCCGCACCGGCGCCGCCGTACTCCTCCGGGACGTGCACCGCGTGCAGGTCGTTCGCCTGCAGCGCCTCCAGGGCCTCGCCCGGGAAGCGGCCCTGCTCGTCCACCTCGGCCGCGAACGGAGCGATCTTCGCCTCGGCCAGCGACCGCACCGCCTCACGGAGCATGTCGTGCTCCTCGGTGGTCCGGAAGAGATCGAAGTCCTGCTTCATGATCGAGTGCTCCAGCCCGTCCCGCGCCGGTGGGCGGCGGGACACGATCCAGACGAGTAGGGAACTGAGTACCCTCAATAGACCACACTCTGTGTCGATATGCCAGGCCCGCTGCCCACCCGCCGGTGCACGCTCCTGCGGTCTGCGTCACAGCCACGGTGAACACCCATGCGTGAGCCCTTCCGGAAAGACGCTGTGGCGGGAACGGGAGGAGCCGCGCTCGGGGCCTCGGTGGCGCCACAACGTGCCGGTGCGGCCGGCCGGGCAGTGCCCGCCGACGGATCGAGTCGGTCAACGGTAGCGCCGCCGGGCTGCTTGACCTGGCACAACACGGCGGCGGACCACAGCGGGCAGTTGCCTCCGCTGTGATCCGCCGCTGCTGTGATTTGCTGCCGCTGTGATCCGCTGCTCTGTGTGACCTGGTCAGCCGGCCGCCGGCCCCAGCCTGGTCAGGGTGTCCAGGAGCCGGGCGGGGTCGGCGAGGACGTCCGGCGGGAGCGAGACGTACAGCTGGATGGTCGTCACGCCGGGCCGGTGGTACCGCAGGATCTGCTCGCGGCACTCCTTGGGCGAGCCGCTGACGAACAGGCCGTTCGCCACCTCGTCCGGCAGGGCCCGCTGGGCGCCCTCGGCGTCGCCTGCCGCCCAGCGTTCGTGCGACTCGCGGAGCAGCTCGCCGTGGCCGAGCCACTCGTGGAACTTGCGGTAGGGCTCGCGGTTGAGGATCCAGGCCAGGAAGGGCCGGGTGGCGCGTCGGGCGTACCCGGTGTCCTCGGTGGGGCAGACGAAAACCTTGACCACCAGTTCCTTGCCGGGGGGCTGCGGGCCCACCGCGTCCAGCACCTTGGGGACGTCCTCGGGGAGGAGCAGGTTGGTGATGGCGCCGTCCCCCTCGCTGAAGCCCAGGCGCAGCATGCCGGGGCGCAGCGCGCCCAGGATCACCTTGACCGGCTCCGCCGGGGGGTGCGGCAGTTGGAACCCGGTGATCGAGAAGGTGTCGAAGTCACCGGCGACGTGCTCGCCGCGCAGCGCCCGGGTGACGAACCGCAGGACGTCCCGGGTGCGCTTGAACGGCTCGTCGAACGGGATGCCGTTGATGTCCGTCACGTGGGCCGGCACCGACGCACCGATGCCCAGCAGTACGCGGCCGGGGGCGAGTTGGGCCAGGGTGGCGGCGGTCTGGGCGAGGACGGCGGGGCCGCGGGTGTGCACCGGGACGATGCCGGTGCCGATCCGCAGCGACGGCGACCAGGCGGCCGCCGCCGCGAGCGGGGTGAAGGCGTCGGTGCCGCCGCCCTCCGCACTCCAGACGTCGGTGTAGCCGAGGTCGGGCAGCCGCTCGACGATGAAGCGGTGCCGGTCGATGCTCAGACCCGCCAGCGGCAGGGTGATGCCCCACCTGGGCGGCAGGGCCCCGGTGCGGGGCGGGTCGTACGGGGCGGTCATGGAGCCGGCCGTCCTTCCTGATGTCGGGTGCGTGCTGCGTGGCGGGGCCCGCCGGTGGTCAGCCCGCGGTGTGCACGGTGGTGAGGTCCAGGAACCAGGACTGCGGCTGCACCAGGCCCTTGACCTTGGGTGAGAGGGCGCGCGGATTGCGGTCGTTGACCACGAAGAGCCACGGGGCGTCCTGGCTGACCAGGGTCAGCGCCTTGCGGTAGGACCCCTGCCGGGTTGCCTGGTCGGGCGAGGCCGCGGCGGCCGCGATCAGCTCGTCCACCTGCGGGTTCGCGTAGTGGCCGGTCCAGAACGGGCTCTTGCTGCCGATGAAGTACGGGAGCAGGGCCTCGGACTGGAAGAGCGTGGTGGACTGGGCGATGGCGTCCGAGTCGAGGGCGACCTTGCCCTTGGCCTCGGCGCCGATCAGGGTGCTCCAGTCGGTGGTGCGGATGTCCACCTTGATGCCGACGGCGGCCAGATCGCGCTGGATGGCCTCGCTGATCGGCACCGGCAGCAGGTTGCCGGAGCCGCCGGTCGGCACGGTCACCGAGGTGCTGAAGCCGCCGCCGAGGCCGGCTTCGGCGAGCAACTGCCTGGCCTTGGCCGGGTCGTGGGAGTAGAGGTCCCCGGCCGGGTCGTACGCGGCGGTGGCCCGGGGCGCGGCCTGGTAGGCGGGGTCGGCGGTGCCGTGCAGCAGGTTCTCGGCGATGGCCGTGCGGTCGATCGCGTAGTTGGCCGCCCGGCGCACCCGCGGGTCGTTCCACGGGGCCTTGGAGGTGTCCAGGATCCAGTACCAGAGGTGGTCGTAGCTGTTGGTGGTGATCTGGGCCCCGGCGGCCTTGAGGCTGTCGATGTCGTCGGGGTTCGGGTACTCGATCCAGTCCACGGCGCCGGAGCGCAGTGCGGCCGTGCGGGCGGCCACGTCGGGCAGCGACTTGATCACGAGCTTGTCGAGCCTGGGGGCGCCGCGCCAGTAGTTCTTGTTGGCCGCCAGGCTGATCTCCTGGCCGGGGGTCTGCGACACGAAGGAGAACGGGCCGGTGCCGACGGGGTGTTCGGAGAACTTGGCCGAGCCGGTCCTGCGGACGGCCGCCGGGCTGGCGATCAGGACGTGCGCCAGGTCCTCGGGGAAGTGCCCGTTGGGGGCGGCGGTGACGAGTTCGACGTGGTCCTCGTCGGTCTTGCGGTACTGGGCGATGCCGCCGGCGTACTCACCGGCGGCGGCGCCCAGCGCGTCGGTGTAGTTCTCGCTGCCCTTCTTCAGGTAGCGGTCGAGGTTGAAGATGACCGCGTCGGCGTCGAAGGGCGTGTCGTCCTGGAACTTCACGCCCTTGCGGAGGGTGAAGGTCCAGGTCTTCGCGTCCGGTGCGACCGTCCAGGACTCGGCGAGGCCGCCGGTGATCTGCGGGGGCGCGTCCGTCTTCGACAGGTCGTAGCGGGTCAGTCCGTCGTAGATCTGGAAGCTGACCAGGCGCTTGCCCTCGAATCCGGCGCCGCCGATCACGGTGTCCGGGTTGGGTAGCGTGCCGGTGGCGCCGATGGCCAGCGTGCCGCCGCGCCCGCTCCCGTCGGCGCCCGCGTCGGCGGAGGCTGCGGAGCCGTCGGAGCCGCAGGCGGCGGTGGCGAGCAGGGCGGCCGCCGCTGCCGACGCCCCGGCTCTGGAGCGGATCCGGCGGTAGCGGGTGCTGTTCTGACGGTACGTCATGTCTGTTCCTCGTCGGTTCGGTGCAACGGTGCGGGGTGGTTCGGAACTGCGGAGACGGTCGATGGGGCGATGGCTGCCCAGGGCCGGGCCGGGGCCGGTCACCCCGGGGCCCTGTCGTCGGCGGCGGCCAGCAGGGCCCGGGTGTACGGGTGCGCGGGTGCGCTCCAGAGGTCCGCGACCGGGCCCTCCTCGACCACCCGGCCGTGGCGCAGTACCGAGACCCGGTCGGCCAGTTGCCGCACGACGGCCAGGTCGTGGGAGATGAAGAGGTACCCGACGCCGGTCCGCTGCCGGAGTTCGGCCAGCAGGTCGAGCACCTGGGCCTGGCTGCCGGGGTCGAGCGCGGAGGTGGGTTCGTCGCAGACGACCAGCTCGGGGCCGGTGGCCAGGGCCCGGGCGATGGCGACGCGTTGGAGCTGGCCGCCGGAGAGCTCGCGCGGGTAGCGGCGGGCCAGCCCGGGTTCCAGCCCGACCTGCCGGAAGAGCCCGGCCACCGCCTCGGCCCGCTGCCGGCGCGGCGTGCCGTGCACGGCGAGGGCGAACGCGACCGCCGATCCGGCCCGCAGGCCGGGGTTGAGCGAGCCGCGCGGATTCTGCGGGACGAACTGCAGGCGGGCCCGGACGGCCGCCGCGGACGGGCCGCGCAGCCGGTACGGGTCCTGCCCGGCGAAGCGGACCGTCCCGGCGTCGGGCGCGAGCAGGCCGAGGGCGAGCCGGGCCAGCGTCGACTTCCCGGAGCCGGACTCGCCGACCAGGCCGGTCGTGCGGCCGGGCGTGACGGCCAGCGAGACCCCGTCCAGCGCGGGCCGTCCGCCCGGGTAGCGCTTGGTCACGGTGTCGAGCAGCAGCAGCGGTGCGGCGGTGCCGGTGGCGGTCATCGGAGTTCTCCCGGACGGGCGGTGAGCAGGCCGGCGGTGAAGGCGTGGCCGGGGCGGGAGAGGACCTGCCCGGCGGGCCCGGTCTCGACGATGCGCCCGTCCCGCATCACGGCCACCCGGCCGCCGGTGCGGCGGGCGACCGACAGGTCGTGGGTGACCAGCAGCAGGGCGATGCCGTGCTCCCCGCGCAGGGCGCCGAAGAGGTCCAGGACCTGGCCGCGCACCAGCGCGTCGAGCGCGGTGGTCGGCTCGTCGGCGATCAGCAGGTCCGGGCCGCAGCAGACCGCGAGGGCGATCGCCGCGCGCTGGCGCAGACCGCCGGAGAGCTCGTGCGGGTAGCTGCCGGCGATCCGCTCCGGATCGGGGATCCCGGCGGTCGCGAGGATGCCGGGTACGGCGGCGCGGGCCGCCCGCCGGCCGGGCGCCACCCGGTGGCGGAGCAGTACCTCGGTCAGCTGCGGGCCGATCCGCCGCAGCGGGTCGAGCGAGCCGGTCGGGTCCTGCGGCACGTAGCCGATCCGGCGCCCCCGCACCCGGGCGAGCGACCGTTCGTCCAGGGTCCGCAGGTCGGTGTCGCCGAGCCGGATCCGGCCGCCGGTGCGGGCGCCGCGTCCGGGCAGGCCGAGCACCGCGCGGGCGACCGTGGTCTTGCCGCTGCCGGACTCGCCGAGCAGCACCAGCGCGTCGCCGGGTTCGATGTGCAGGCAGACGCCGTCCACCGCGCGCACCGGCCCCTCCGGGCCGGGGTACCCGACCGTCAGATCCTCCACCGCGAGGGCGGGCCGGGGGGCGCTCATCGGCCCGCCTCCGTCAGTTCGCCCGAGTCGCCGACCCGGCGGCGCAGCGCCTCGCCGAGGGTGTTGAACACCACCGAGGCGGCCAGGACGGTCAGTGCGGGCAGCACGGCGACGGCCGGACGGGTGAGCAGGCCGGGCCGCAGCTCGTCGAGCATCGCGCCCCATTCGGCGGTCGGCGGGGAGACCCCCAGGCCGAGGAAGGAGAGCCCGGCCGCGTACACGATGGCGAGCCCGACCAGCGAGGACGCGTACACCAGCACCACCGGCGCGACCACCGGCAGCACCTGGCGCAGCGCGATGGCGGCCCGGCCCGCGCCGCTCACCCGGGCGGCCTCCAGGTACTCGGCGGAGCGGATCCGCCGGACTTCGGTGAACACCACCCGGGCCACCGCCGGGGTGAGGACCACGGACAGGGAGAGCACGGTGGCGCCGAGCCCGGCCGGCAGCACGGTGGCGACGGCCATCGCGAGCAGGATCCCGGGGAAGGCGTAGAGCACGTCCAGCGAGCGCAGCAGCGCCTGCTCGGTGACCCGGCCGCCGAGGCCGGCGAGCAGGCCGAGCGCCGTACCGAGCACGGCGGCGACGGCGACCGGCGCGAAGCCCCCCAGCAGGGAGGGCCGGGCGGCCCAGAGCAGCCTGCTGAGCATGTCCCGGCCCTGGCCGTCGGTGCCCAGCAGGTGCCCGGGGCTGCCCGGGCCGAGCAGCCGGTCCTTCAGGGCGCCGGCCGTCGGTCCGTAGGGGGCGAGCAGCGGCGCGGCCAGTGCCAGCAGCACCAGCAGCGCGGCCAGGGCCGCCGGCACCAGCAGGGCGAGGTCGCGCGGCGGCCGCCCGGTGCGGCCGGGGCCCGCGGGCGGGGGAGTGGCGAGCGGGGTCGTCATCGTCAGCTCCGGAGGCGGGGGTCGATGAGGGCGTGGGCGGCGTCGATCAGGATGTTGACGCCGACGAAGGCGACCGCGGTGACCAGCACGCCGCCCTGGATCAGCGGCAGGTCGCGGGCGGAGAGCGCGTCGTACAGCAGCCGGCCGACCCCGGGCCAGGCGAACAGGGTCTCCACGAAGACCACGCCCTCCAGCAGGTAGGCGAGTTGCAGGCCGCCGATGGTCAGCAGCGCGGGCGAGGCGTTGTGCACGCAGTGCCGCAGCACGGCCGTCCGGCTCAGGCCGCGGGCCCGCATGGCGTCCGCGAGTTCCCCGGCCAGCAGCGGGGCGAGCGCGGTGCGGAAGACCCGGGCGGTCAGGCCCAGCGGCACCAGGGCCGCCGCGACGGCGGGCAGCACCAGGTGGCGCAGCAGGTCGGCCGGGCCGCCGCCGCCGAAGGCCTCGTGGGTGCCGCCGGCCGGCAGCACCTGCCAGCGGACGGCGAACAGGGCGATCAGGAGCAGGGCGACCGAGTACTGCGGGGCGGAGACGGAGAGCGTGCTGAGCGCCCCCGACAGCCGGCTCGCGGCGCCGCGTGGCCGGCCCGCGCCGAGGGCCCCGAGGGCCGTCCCGCCGGCCAGTACCAGGACGAAGGCGGCGCCGGCCAGCAGCAGGGTCTGCCCGAAGGCAGGCAGCAGGAGCTGCGTGACCGGGCGCTGGCCGGAGATCGAGGTGCCGAGGTCCCCCTGGAGCGCGTGCCGGAGCCACTGGGCGTACTGCACGGGCAGCGGGCGGTCCAGGCCCAGTCGCTCGGTGAGTTCGCGGCGGGCCTCGGGCGGGGCGCCGGGGCCGAGGAACCCGGCGACCGGGTCGCCCGGTACCAGTTTGACGGTGGCGAAGACCACGACCGTGACGCCGAGCAGAGTGGGTACGGCCAGCAGCAGCCGCCGGAGCAGGAACCGCCTCATCGCGGGGCGCCCGGCAGGCCGCCCGGAGGGTGGGCGCGTGGTGGGCGGGGGCGGGCCGGCATGGCGGGGTCCTTCCGGGACGGGCGGCAGCGGTGGTGCGGACAACGGGATGGATTCTTCTGACAAGACGTCAGATTGGATCTACTGTGGGCCTGTTGATGTCATGGGGGCGGGTCAGCGGCCGGAGGGGTGTCGCCGCACGACGGACTCGCCCTCGGGTGCCGGGGTCGGCCGGCGCCGGTTCCCTGGCCGCACGTCGAAGCCTCGTCAGCGCGGTGCGCCGAGAACTCCGGCCGCTGTGAAGAAGGTTGCCGATGCGGCGGGGGACAGCCAGTCAGGCGTTCATGCTGATACCGCGGGTCATAGGATCCGCCGGCCGTCGCGCCGCGATGCGGCGCAACGGCTCCGGTCCGCCGCCCTTGACCTGCGCCGAAGCGCAGAATTAGGCTGGCCGCATGGCGACACGGCGATCCGGCTTCACCCTGGTCGGCATCGGCGGCTCCTGGCACCGCAGGTGCTTCGACGAGTTCTGTCGTCCCCTCGTCCGGCGCTGACCGCCCGGCCGTCCGGCTGCCCGCAGGCGCCGGTCCGCTGCCCGCCCGCCCCGCCCGGTTCCCAGCAGTCGCCGTGGCGCGGGCGCGCTCACCGGCGGAGCCACTCACCCGTCACCGGGGCACTCCGTGCCCGTCCGGCTGCGGCAGCCCGTCCCGCTGCCGGCCCTTCCCCCTGCCTGGCCCCGCGCGGTCAGGACCGTACCGATCGGCCGGCCGTCCGGCCGAGGAGCCGCACACGATGTCAACTCCCCCCGCGGGCCCGGAGCTCGGCGCCTTCCTCCGAGCCCACCGTGAGCTGCTCAAACCCGCCGACGTGGGCCTGGTGTCCTCCTCCCGCCGGCGGACGCCCGGCCTGCGGCGGGAGGAGGTGGCCTCGCTCTCCGGTGTCGGCCTGGCCTGGTACACCTGGCTGGAACAGGGCCGGGTGACCGCCTCCCGGCAGGTGCTGGAGGCGGTTGCCCGGGCGCTGCGGCTGGACGCGGCGGGCCTGCGGCACGCGCTGCGGCTGGCCGGTTACCACGAGAGCGGCGGCCCGCCGGAGGACGGGCGCGCGGGGCGGCTGCTCGCCGCCGTCCAGCCGGTCCTGGACTCCTGGCCGGCCAGCCCCGCCGTGCTGCTCGACCGCTACTTCGACCTGCTGGGCTGGAACGCCGCGTGGAGTGCCCTGTGGGGACCGCCGGAGGCGGTGCCCGCCGACCGCCGGAACCTGATGTGGCTGATGGCCGTCGACCGGCGGCTGCGCAGCGTGCTGCACGACTGGGAGCCGCTGGCGATGAACGTCTTCCAGCACTTCCGCGCCCAGGCCGGCCCCTCGCTCGCCGACCCGCGCACCGGCGAGGTCTACCGCCACCTGGACGAGGACGCGCCGGAGCTGAGCCACTGGTGGGGCTGCCACTCGGTGGCGGAGCTGACGGTCCGTACGGTGACGGCCGAGCCGCCGGGAGCCGGACCGGTCCGGCTGACCCTGTCGACCTTCCACCCGGTGGACGATCCGACGGGGCTGGTCCTGCTCTTCACCCCGGCGTCCGCCGAGGACCGGGCCCGGATGGCGGCCCTGACCGAGCAGCCGCTGCGCGTCGTGCCGGCTGCGGCGGGGGCGCAGGCCGGCTGACGCCGGCGGGCGGGCTGTCCGGCGTCGTGCGTCACGGGCCGGGTGTCACGGGGTACGCGTACACACCGTCCGGCAGCCCGGCAGGCAGCCCGCCCGGGCCCGGCAGCCAGCGGCCGAGCACCAGGCCGGACGGGAGGAACAACGGGCTCGGCAGGCCGCTGACCGGGAACCGCTCCCAGCCCGCGCAGGCGTGCGGTTCGGTCACCTCGGCGGGCGCGCCGCTCGGCGGGGCGAGCACGGCGGCGGTGAGCCGGGGCCGGCCGAGCCGGTGGTCGAGCAGGACGGCCAGCACCCGCATCGCGCCGGCCGGGAGCACGATGCCGGTCTCCTCGGCGAGTTCGCGGGCGGCGGCCTGCTCGAAGGACTCGCCGGGGTGGTCGACCTTGCCGCCCGGCAGGCCCCAGCTCGGCTCCTCGCCCGCCGTGATCCGCCGGCCGAGCAGCACCTCGCCGGTGCCCGCGACGGGGGAGGTGGGCACGATCACGCCCACGCCGAGGATCGGTGCGACGGTCATCCGCTTCCTTCCGTGGGGCCGGCTACCAGGTGGACTGCGCGTAGTCCTTGAGGAAGCAGCCGTGCAGGTCCTCGCCCAACTCGCCGCGCACGATCGGGTCGTAGACCCGGGCGGCGCCGTCGACGAGGTCCAGCGGGGCGTGGAAACCTTCGGCGGCGAGCCGCATCTTGTCGGGGTGCGGCCGCTCGTCGGTGATCCAGCCGGTGTCGACCGCGGTCATCAGGATGCCGTCGCTCTCCAGCATCTCCTTGGCGCTGGTGCGGGTCAGCATGTTCAGCGCGGCCTTGGCCATGTTGGTGTGCGGGTGGCCGGCGCCCTTGTAGCCGCGGCTGAACACGCCCTCCATCGCGGAGACGTTGACCACGTACTTGCGGCGCGCGGGGGAGGCGGCCATCGCCGGGCGCAGCCGGCTGATCAGGATGAACGGCGCGGTGGAGTTGCAGAGCTGGACTTCGAGCAGCTCCATCGGGCCGACCTCGCTGACCGTCTGGACCCAGCTGTTGGTGTCGGCCAGGTCGGGCACCAGGCCGCCGGCGTCGATCGCGGTGCCGGCCTCGATCCGGGCCGGCGAGGTGGAGCCGGTGACCAGGGCGAGGGCGGTCACGTCCTCGGCGGCGAGCCGGTCGCTGCCGGTGGTGGCCTGGCCGGGCAGGGCGGGCAGGTCGATGCTGCCGCTGCCGAACCGGCCGATGGTGGTCGACTGCGGCAGCTCGCCGTGCGGCAGCGGCGCCGACTCGGCGTTGACCAGCTCGCGGTACGACTCGGCCGGGCGGCGGACGGTCTGCGCGGCGTTGTTGATCAGGATGTCGAGCGGGCCGTCGGCGGCGACCTCGTCGGCGAGGGCCATCACCTGGGCGGGGTCGCGCAGGTCGATCCCGATGATCTTGAGCCGGTGCAGCCACTCGGCGCTGTCCGGCATCGCCTTGAAGCGGCGGATCGCGTCGTTCGGGAACCGGGTGGTGATGGTGGTGTGCGCGCCGTCACGCAGCAGCCGCAGCGCGATGTACATCCCGATCTTGGCGCGGCCGCCGGTGAGCAGGGCGCGCTTTCCGCCCAGGTCGGTGCGGGCGTCGCGCCGGCCGTGGTTGAGCTTGGCGCAGGATTGGCAGAGCTGGTGGTAGAAGGCGTCCACCTCGACGTACCGCTGCTTGCAGGTGTAGCAGGAGCGCGGGCGCTCCAGGATGCCGGCGATCTCGGTGGTGGTGGCGGTGGTCAGGCCGAACGCGCCCGCCGTCTCGTCGTCGATCCGGCCCGGGGCACCCGTCGCGGTGGCGGCGGTGACGGCCCGGTCGTTGGCGGTCTTGCGGGCCCGCATCTCCTGGCGGCGGCGCTGCTTGAGGGTGCGGAAGACACCGCCGACGGCCTGCCGGACGGTGATCGCGTCCGGGTGGTCGACGTCCAGCTCGTCGAGTTCGGCGAGCACGTCGAGGCAGAGCGCGAGGCGCTCCGGGTCGATGCCCGGCCCGTACTCGACCTCTTCCGGGGTGCTCCCGGTGGTGCTCTGGATGTCCTCGACCGCCGTCATGCCCGTCACTGCTTCCTTGCTCGCTTTCCCCGCCCGGTTACCGGGCGGAGTCTACTTGGCCGGGCGACGGGGAGGCGAAACCGCCGGAACGGTCAGCTGCCCGGCTCCACCGCCCCGGCTCGGCGCCCGCGGTGCCCCCGGCCGGCGCCGGCCCGCCTGCGGTACCCGTCCAGTACGTCCTGGCGCAGCAGGTACCCGAAGCCCGCCGACTCCAGCCGCAGGCCGAGCCCGGCCTCGTCGGTGCCGAGCGCGGCCGCGGTCGCCCCGAGGTGCCAGTCGTGGGCCGCGAGCCGGTCCAGCAGGTGGCCGCGCCGGGTCTGGGCCTCCGAGAGGCGGAAGGTCTTCAGGTAGGCGACCCGGCCGCTCTCGTCGGTGATCGTCTCGCCGATGTGGTTCTCCTCCTTCAGGCGGAAGGAGGGCAGGAACCGGCGGAGCGTGAACCGGCCCATCTGCCGGATCCGCGTCGAGCGGAACCGCTCGCCGAGCAGCCCGGCGGCCATCGTGGAGTCGTGGAAGCCGGCCCACTCCTCCTCCTGCCGCAGCGCCGCCGCCCGCAGGTCCGCGAGCGAGCGGATGCCCGCACCGGGGATCCGGGCCCGGAAGTCGGGCAGCGGGAGCATCAGCGTCGCGTAGTGGTGCACCAGCTCGCCGTAGAGGTCCTGGACGAGGGTGGCGTGCAGCGCGCGGTAGTCGTCGGGGTGCGGCACGGCGAAGGCCGCGGCGAGCGCGTCGGCGGTGTGGAGCAGCACACCGCACTGCCCGGGGTGGATCTCGAACAACCGCAGCGCGTCCGCCAGCCCGCTGACCTGCGCGCCGCTGTACGCCTCCTCGGCGCGCGGTGAGAGCCCGCGCCGCACGGCCTGCTGCGACCACTCCTCCCACACCACCGACGGGCCGCCGAAGTGCAGCGAGAGGTACCCCTCCAGGGCCAGGTGCAGCGGCAGGAAGCGCAGCCTGGTCCGGCTCTCGCGCTTCGCCAGCCGGTGGTGGACCCGCAGCGGGACGGCGTCCGCGGCGTCCGGGCCGTCGCCGGACAGCTGGGTGCCGTACGCGGCCACCGGGCTGCCGTCGCCGGTCCAGTCCGCGACGAAGCCGTGCGGCAGGTAGGAGTGGTACGCGGTGTGCGGGCCGAGCCGGACGATGCCGGGGCCGTCGCCGTAGGCGCGCCGGTGCAGGCGCAGGTCGGTGACGGGCTCGTCGCGCAGCAGCGGTACGAGCCGGACGGCGCCCCAGAGCTGGGCGGGCCCGGTCCGCAGGCCGGTCAGGTCCAGGGCGGTGAGGTCCGGGCCGGTCACGGGGTCGCCTCCACGGGGGTCGGTACGGCGTCGGCGTCGGCGTCGGTGTGGGCGGGCGTGGGCAGGAAGGCCCTGGTCCTGGTCTCCAGGTAGGCCGTGAGCTCGGCCAGGCCCGTGCGGCCCTCGGCGAAGGCGGCGAGCTCGACCAG
Source organism: Kitasatospora sp. NPDC057223 (assembly GCF_042669755.1). Lineage (NCBI taxonomy): Bacteria > Bacillati > Actinomycetota > Actinomycetes > Kitasatosporales > Streptomycetaceae > Kitasatospora > Kitasatospora sp. NPDC057223. Next base: position 13,105 of record NZ_JBHUWW010000167.1, read on the forward strand.
CGCGGGGAGGTCCTCGGCGTCGCGCAGGCCCGCCGTCGGCACGCCCGGGGCGAGCCGGCGGACGTCGAAGTCGTCCGCGTCGTACACCGGGTTGAGGTGGACGACGCCCGTCCGCCGCTCCGGGTCGAGGCGGGTGCGCCAGATCCGCAGTACCTCGGCGGCCAGACCAGGCGGGGCGTTGTCCCAGCCGTCGGAGACGATCAGCAGCCGGTCGGGTGCGGTGTCGAGCGCGTCGAGGATCCGCAGCCCGAGCGGCGTCGCGCCGTACGGGTACGCGAGCAGGGCGTCGGTACGGCCGGAGGTCCACAGCGGCGTGTACTCGGCGGCCAGCGCCTCCAGCAGGTAGTGGGAGGCGATGGCGGCGGTGAGCGGGCGGCGCCGCTTCTGGCCGGAGGCGGCGGTCGAGAAGCTGTCGTCCAGGACGGCGGCGACCCGGCCCCAGCTGCCCAGGTGCGGCCCCGCCGCGCGCCGGGCGGCGGCGCGCAGGGCGCCGGTCAGCTCGGTGCGCCGCTTCACCCGGTCCTCGACGGCCAGGCCGAGGACGTATCCGGCCAGCCTGGTCAGTGGCATCCGGGCGAGGTCGGTCCGGACGGCGCCGGCGTCGTGGCCGTGCGCGGACTCCTGCAGGCGCAGCTGTTCCAGCCGGGTCATCTGCGGTGCGATCCGCTGCAGGAACGCGCCCCGGTCGACCCGCTGCCGGGCGGCGAAGCCCTCGGCGACGCTGTACGGCAGCTCGTAGAGGGCGCTCTTCTGGAAGTGCGCCCTGCGCCAGGCGTCCAGCAGCGGGGTGGCGTAGGCGGCCCGCCCGGCCGGGCGGAACAGGAAGGTGCCGAGCTCCTCGGTGGGCGGGGCGAGGTGGGTGTGCCGCAGGGCGGCCTTGAGCCCGGGGCGGTACTTGACGGCGTCGAGTGCCGGGTCGGGCCGGGCGGCGATCCAGTCCCGGATGATCGCCCGGGTGCGGCGGTTGTTGACCTTGGCCGCCCGCAGCGCGCGGATCAGCCGGTAGACGCGCGGCGGCGGCAGCAGGGCGAGCCGGCGGGCGATCAGCCGGCCCTCCGAGCCGCGCTGGGCGGCGGTGGCCTCGCCCGCGCTCTCCAGCAGACCCCGGATGATCAGGGCCGCGTTGTGGTCGTTGATGTCGAGCGCCAGCACGGCCGCGTACAGGTCGCGGTAGTTGCCGAGGATGTAGGCGTGCAGGAAGTCGAGGGAGAGCCGTTGCCCGCCGGCCTCGGAGTGGAACTCGCGCTGCCCGGTGGCGGTGATCGCCGCGTTCACGAAGAGCAGGACGTCCTCGGCGGCGACGAGGTCGCGAAACGATTCGTCGGTCGGCATCGGTGTCCGTCCCCCTGGTCGGTGTGGAGGCCGGCCGGGGAATGGGGGCGCGAACTGCGAATTGTTGCTTTACAGGCGCACTCCGGAAGTCGCGCCGGAGTCCCGCGGCCGGCTCCGGCGACCTTAACAGAGCTGTCGGGAGCGTGGTCGGTCCTTTTCGGCGCAGCCCGATTTGGAGGTTCGTACAGGCCTTTGCCGGCCGTCCTGCCCTTTGATTGTGCGGATCTTCAGGGAATACGTGTGAACTGGCGTTCGGAGGGGGTATCGGCAACTATTGACGGTTGGGTGCGGGGCGCCCGAGTGCGCTCGGCCGGCCGGCCCTAACCGCACCCGAGGTCTACCCTCCCAAAGCCAGAGAGCCTATTTCATGCGCTTCTTGAACCCCCAGACCGGCAGCTACGACGACCGCAACTCGGTGCCGTACGACCTCACGTACGACGACGTGTTCATGGTCCCGAGCCGCTCCGCCGTGGGCTCCCGGCAGGGGGTCGACCTCTCCTCCAACGACGGCACCGGCACCACCATCCCGCTGGTCGTCGCCAACATGACCGCCATCGCCGGCCGCCGGATGGCCGAGACCGTGGCCCGCCGCGGCGGCCTGGTCGCCATCCCGCAGGACATCCCGACCGAGGTCATCTCCGACGTCATCGGCTGGGTCAAGCAGCGCCACCTGGTGCACGACACCGCCATCACGCTGGCCCCCGGCGCGACCGTCGCCGAGGCGCTGTCGCTGATCCACAAGCGCGCCCACAACGCACTGGTCGTGGTCGAGGACGGCCGGCCGGTCGGTGTCGTCACCGACTCCGACTGCCAGGGCGTCGACCGCTTCACCAGCCTGAGCGAGGTGATGTCCCGTGACCTGCTGCTCCTGGAGGAGGGCATCGACCCGCGCGCCGCGTTCGAGAAGCTCAACGAGGGCCACCGCAAGCTCGCCCCGGTGATCGGCGCGGACGGCCGCCTGGTCGGCATCCTGACCCGCAAGAACGCGCTGCGCGCCACCCTCTACACCCCGGCCGTCGACGCCGCGGGCAAGCTGCGGATCGCCGCCACCGTCGGTATCAACGGTGACGTGGCGGGCAAGGCCAAGGCACTGGTCGAGGCCGGCGCCGACGTGCTGGTCGTGGACACCGCGCACGGTCACCAGGAGTCGATGATCAGCGCGCTGCGCGCGGTGCGCGGCCTCGACCCGCAGATCCCGATCGTGGCCGGCAACGTGGTCTCCGCGGCCGGCGTCCGCGACCTGGTCGAGGCCGGCGCGGACATCCTCAAGGTCGGTGTCGGCCCCGGCGCGATGTGCACCACCCGGATGATGACCGGCGTCGGGCGGCCGCAGTTCTCCGCCGTCCTGGAGTGCGCCGCCGAGGCCCGCCGCCTGGGCAGGCACGTCTGGGCCGACGGCGGTGTCCGCCACCCGCGCGACGTCGCGATGGCGCTGGCCGCCGGCGCGTCCAACGTGATGATCGGCTCCTGGTTCGCCGGCACCTACGAGTCGCCCGGCGACCTGCAGACCACCGCCGACGGCCGCCAGTACAAGGAGAGCTTCGGCATGGCCTCGGCGCGCGCCGTGCGCAACCGCACCTCCGAGGAGTCGGCCTACGACCGCGCCCGCAAGGCGCTGTTCGAGGAGGGCATCTCCACCTCGCGGATGTTCCTGGACCCGGCCCGCCCGGGCGTCGAGGACCTGATCGACTCGATCGTCGCGGGCGTGCGCAGCTCCTGCACCTACGCGGGCGCCAACAGCCTGGAGGAGTTCCGCGAGAAGGCCGTCGTCGGCATCCAGAGCGCGGCCGGCTACGCCGAGGGCAAGCCGCTGCACTCCAGCTGGGCCTGACCTCCGGCGGTGACTCCGGCCGGCCCCCTCCCCCGGGGGGGGGGCGGCCGGGCCGCCGCCGCGC
>NZ_JBHUWW010000168.1:0-16311 GCF_042669755.1 Kitasatospora sp. NPDC057223
TACCCCCAGGACATGCTCGACCTCTACGGCGTCGAACTGCCCGTCCAGAGCGGCGACATGGAACTCATCAGCGCCCCCCTCGACTGGATCGGCCTGAACTACTACTTCCGGCAGATCGTCACCGGCGACCCCACCGGCCCCGCACCCCACTTCCGCCAGGTCCCCGGCCCCAACGTCGAACACACCGCCATGGACTGGGAAGTCCACGGCCCCGGCCTCGAACAACTCCTGCTCCGCCTGGGCAACGAGTACGGCGTCCAGAAGATCTACGTCACCGAGAACGGCTCCGCCTACCACGACACCGTCGACGCCGACGGCCGCGTCCACGACCCCGAACGCACCCAGTACCTCGAGGAGCACCTCGCGGCCTGCGCCCGCGCCGTGCGCAAGGGCGCCCCCCTCGCCGGCTACTTCGCCTGGTCCCTGCTCGACAACTTCGAATGGGCCTACGGCTACGACAAGCGCTTCGGCCTCGTCCACGTCGACTACAAAACCCAGCAACGCACCGTCAAGACCAGCGGAACCCGCTACGCACAGCTCATCACGGACCACCGCCTGCGCACACGCAACACCGCCTGACCCACCACACCGCACCGCACGGAACCACGTCCGATGAACGCCGACGCACCGGCCACCCATGCTCCACCGGGGTGGGCCGGTGCTCGGCGTTCGGGCCGGGTTCACCGGCCGACGTCTGCGGCCTCGCCCGCCATGCCGAGGGTGGGGCTTTTGCCGCTTATGTGACCTTTAGCCCCTTGTCCGTCTCCGGGCCGTCCCGCATCGTTGCAAGGGTCAAGCGTTCGCTGCGGAAGGACCGTCGGCACGCCGAACGAGACCGGGCGCCAACGCGCTCGTCCGGTCGGACGGGAGAACCGCCGTGCGGATCGGCACCAACCTATCCATGACGCGCCCCCGGGGCCTCTCGCCCCGGGGCGTCGTGCTGCTGTGCGCGGCCGCGCTGGCCGTGCCGCTCGCGGCGGCCGGTGTCGTCTTCGCCGAGATGCACGCCGCCGGCGGGCGGACCGCCGATCTCATCCGGCACCGCCTGGACCCCGCGGCGGCGGCCGCCGAGCACCTCGCCACCGTGGTGAACGGGCAGTCCGCCACCCGCCGCGGCTATCTGCTCACCAACGACGCCTCCTACCTGGGCGAACTCGACGCGGGCACCGCCGAGGCGGCCGAGACGTTCTCCGAGCTGAACCGGCTCGCCACCTCCGTCCCCCGCCTGAACCTGGACCTCGCCCAGCTGGAACACGAGCTCGGCGACTGGTTCGCCGCCGTCGGCCCGAGCGCCGCCGCACCGGCGCCCGACGCCTCGGCGCAGGTGAGGGCCCAGGCCGTCCGCACCTCCGACCCCCGGCCACTGCGCACCAGCGGCAACCGGCTCACCGAGCGGATCGCCGAGACCCGGGACGACGCCATGGCCGACGCCTCCGCCCACCGCGGCGGCATGCTGATCGTCGTCACCACGCTCACCGTGGTGCTCCTCGCGCTGGTGGTGGGCATGGTCGTGCTGGGCATCCGACGGGTCCTGCGGCCGCTGGCCGTCCTCGAACTCCGCCTGAAGGAGGCCGGGCACGGGGTACCCGGCCACGTGCCCGGCCCGCAGCGCGGATGGCTGCGGGAGGTCTCCGACGAGGCCGAGCGACTGCGGGTGCGGACCCGGGAACTCCTGTGGGCCGCCCGCCGGGACCGCGAGGCCCTCACCCAGCACGGCGAGGCGGCCGTCGGGGTCGCCGACTTCCTCGTCGCCCACGCCGAACCCGGCCCGGGCATCGACGCCGACGGCTACCTGGTCGCCGCCGAGGGCCTGGTCGCGGGCGACTTCTGGGACATCCTCGCCCTGCCCGACGGCACCACCGCCCTCGTCCAGGGCGACATGTCCGGGCACGGCGTCCAGGCCGGCCTGACCAGCGTCACGGTCAAGGGCCGCGTCTCCACCGCGCTCAGCCTGGGACACCGCCCGCACGAGGCCGTCCGGGCCGCCTGGGACGTCCTCGCCACGGAGGACGAACGCTTCGTGACCCTCGCCATCGCCGTCCTCGACCCGAGGGCCGGAACCCTCCAGTGGGTCAACGCCGGCCACGAGCCTCCGCTGCTGCGGCGCGCGGACGGCACCGTGGAGCAGCTCGACGCCACCGGGCCGCTGGTCAGCTCCATGATCGACGCGGCCGGCCGGCCCTGGGAGACCGCCCTGACCCACCTCGCCCCCGGCGACCTGCTCGTTCTGGCCACCGACGGACTCACCGAGGCACGCGACGCGCACGGCGAGGAGTTCGGCGCCGACCGGATCGAGCAGACCCTGCGGGCCATGACGGCCACCGACCCGCAGAGCGCCATCGCCGATCTCTACCGCGCGGCCGACCGGCACGGCGTCGACTGGCAGCGCGACGACGTCACCGTCCTCGCCGCCCGCATCACACCCGCTCCGGGCCCCGACCATGACCCTGGCACCGGGACCGGGACCGGGACCGGGACCGGGACGAGCTGACCGCCGGGGGTAGCTGCGACGTGCCGGTCTACCGGCCTCCGGTCGTCTGCCACTGTCGCCGGCCGGCGTCGAAGCCCGCGAGCATGAAGGTGAGCCAGCGTGCGCGTGCCGGGGCGTGGGTGTCGGCGGGAGCCGAGTGCAGCAGCAGGTAGACGTCCTCGATGACGACGTCCGGATGCATGTCCCCGTCCGCCTTCGCCTGCTCGATCAGACGTTGTCCGGCGCGGGTGGCTCGTTCCAGCTGGTCGGCGCTGAAGCGGTACCCCTCGGCGAGGCGGTCCGCGGCCAGGCGGAAGGCGCGGTCCTCGGCGGCGGTGTCGACGTAGGTGGTCGCGAGCGCGCGGAACTCCTCCATCGCGGAGGTGCGCCCGTTCGCCACCTGTTCCCAGGCGGCCTCGGTGATGTCGGCCAGTCGTTCCAGGGTTCCCTGCAGAGCCGCGTCCAGGAGCGCCGACTTGTTGGGGAAATGACGGTACAGGGTGCCGGCGGCGACGCCTGCGGCCGCTGCGATGGCGTCGGTGGACACCTCGGCGCCGTACCGGGTGATCAGCTCGCGGGTGCTGTCGAGGATTCGGGCGCGGTTGCGAGCCGCGTCCGCCCGCAGAGTCCGGTCCTGCCCCATCGAGTCCGCCTTTCCGTGCCGTGTGCCACCCAACTGTAGCTGTGACCGGGCCACTGTTTGCGGAAAGGTGAGCGCACGCTCATGATAGAAAGTGGGCGGCCGCTCACCTTGTGGCGAGCCGCCGCTCGTCCGCCGCCCTCGCGAAGAAAGCAAGACCATGCAGATCACCCTTCTCGGCGCCACCGGCCCCACCGGCCAGCAGGTTCTCCGGCAGGCCCTGGAGGCCGGCCACCACGTCACGGCCCTGGTACGCGACCCCGCCCGCCTGCCCCAGCGCGACGACGACCGGGTCACCGTGATCACGGGAGATGCCACCGACACCGACGCCGTCGAGCGCGCCCTGCACGGAAGCCGGGCCGTCGTCTCCGCCCTCGGCCCCGGCAAGGACTTCACATCGACCCTGGCCACCCGCGCCGCCGACGCCGTGCTCGCCGCCATGGCGGACAGCGGCGTCGGGCGCCTGGTCTGGCTGTCCGCACTCGGCGCCGGCGCCACCGCCCGGCAGCAGTCGGTCATCCAGAGCGCCGCGTCACGACTGCTGATGAGCAGGCTCATGGCCGACAAGGGCGTGGCCGACGACAGGATCGCCGGCGGCGGCCCGGACTGGACCGTCGCCCTGCCGGTCATGCTCACCAACGGGCCGCACACCGGCACCTACCGGACGATCGACGCCGACAGCGGCACCGGCCGGATCGGCGGGAGGGTCAGCCGCGCAGACGTCGCGGACTTCCTCCTCAAGGCGGCCACCACCGAGGAGGGGACGCGCCGCCGCGTCATCCTGACCCGCTGACCCGGCGCGCCGTGGACACCGTGGGCACAGCTCACGACGCACAGCTCGCACGTCCCCGCCGGTGTGCGGCGCGGCATCGCCCGCACACCGGCCCGGACCCTGCCGACCTCCACCCGCCGGGCCCCATCCCGCCCCACCCGCCCCGCCTTGCATCAACCGACGAGGCCGGCGCCGCGTTCGGGCCCGTGACCTGTAGGAAGCCGCCCTGGCCGGGTGCCCGTACGCGTGACAGCCTGGGCGGATTCGCGGCTACAACATTCTGTTGAAGATTTCCTTGACGGCCGCGCGAGCACCGCCGTACGTTGTTTCCGCATACCAAAACCATTCTTCCGCATCGTGGAATCCTGGAGATGAGCCCTCCGGCCCACAGCGGGCCGACGCAGGAGAAACCCGATGCCTCGTATGACAGCCGCCCGCGCGGCAGTGGAGATCCTCAAGCGCGAAGGCGTGGACGTCGCGTTCGGCGTGCCGGGCGCTGCCATCAACCCCTTCTACGCGGCGCTCAAGGCCTCCGGCGAGATCCGCCACACGCTCGCCCGCCACGTCGAGGGCGCCTCCCACATGGCCGAGGGCTACACCCGCGCCAAGGCCGGCAACATCGGTGTGTGCATCGGCACTTCGGGCCCGGCCGGCACCGACATGATCACCGGTCTGTACTCGGCGATCGCCGACTCGATCCCGATCCTGTGCATCACCGGCCAGGCCCCGACCGCCGTCCTGCACAAGGAGGACTTCCAGGCCGTCGACATCGCCTCGATCGCCAAGCCGGTGACGAAGGCCGCGACGACCGTCCTGGAGGCGGCCCAGGTCCCCGGCGTCTTCCAGCAGGCGTTCCACCTGATGCGCTCCGGCCGGCCCGGCCCCGTCCTGATCGACCTGCCGATCGACGTCCAGCTCACCGAGATCGAGTTCGACCCCGAGACCTACGCGCCGCTGCCGGTCTACAAGCCGTTCGCGACCCGCCCGCAGATCGAGAAGGCGATCCGGTTCCTGCTCGACTCCGAGCGCCCGCTGATCGTCGCCGGCGGCGGCGTCATCAACGCCGACGCCGCAGAACTGCTGGTCGAGTTCGCCGAGTTGACCGGCACGCCGGTCATCCCGACCCTGATGGGCTGGGGCATCATCGCCGACGACCACGAGCTGAACGCCGGCATGGTCGGCCTGCAGACCTCGCACCGCTACGGCAACGCGAACCTGCTGGCCTCCGACTTCGTCCTCGGCATCGGCAACCGCTGGGCCAACCGCCACACCGGCAACCTGGCCGTCTACACCGAGGGCCGCAAGTTCGTCCACGTCGACGTCGAGCCGACCCAGCTCGGCAGGATCTTCGCCCCGGACTTCGGTATCGCCTCCGACGCCAAGGCCGCGCTGGAACTGTTCATCGAGGTCGCCAAGGAGCTGAAGGCGGCCGGCCGGCTGCCCGACCGCAGCGAGTGGGCCGCCGCCACCCAGGAGCGCAAGGCCACCCTCCAGCGCCGGACGCACTTCGACAACGTGCCCCTCAAGCCGCAGCGCGTGTACGAGGAGATGAACAAGGCCTTCGGCCCGGAGACCCGCTACGTCACCACCATCGGCCTCTCCCAGATCGCCGGTGCACAGATGCTGCACGTCTACCGGCCGCGCCACTGGATCAACTGCGGCCAGGCCGGCCCGCTCGGCTGGACCATCCCGGCCGCGCTGGGCGCCGCCACCGCCGACCCCGAGACCCCGGTCGTCGCCCTCTCCGGCGACTACGACTTCCAGTTCATGCTGGAGGAGCTGGCCGTCGGCGCCCAGCACCGGATCCCCTACGTCCACGTGCTCGTGAACAACGCCTACCTCGGCCTGATCCGCCAGGCACAGCGCAACCTGGACATCAACTTCCAGGTCAACCTGGAGTTCGAGAACATCAACTCCCCCGAGCTGGGCGTCTACGGCGTCGACCACGTCAAGGTGGTCGAGGGCCTCGGCTGCAAGGCGATCCGGGTCACCGAACCGGACCAGCTGCTGCCCGCCTTCGAGCTGGCGAAGAAGCTGGCCGCCGAGTTCCGCGTCCCGGTGGTCGTCGAGGCGATCCTGGAGCGTGTCACCAACATCTCGATGGGCGGCGCCGGCATCGACGCCGTCAACGAGTGGGAGGAGCTGGCCACCGAACCCGGCCACGCCCCGACCGCCATCAAGGCCCTCAGGTCCTGACCGCCACCCGCTGACGACCCGTACGGGCCCCGGTACCGCTCACAGCGGCGCCGGGGCCCGCACGCGCCGCGCCCACCGCGCCGGGCGTAGGGTCCGACTGTCGGATCCTCACCCGGAAGGCAGTGCACACATGGTCAGCATCGGCAGGCTCACCCCCGAGGACCGGCCCGGGTGGGAGGTGCTGTTCCGCGGCTACCTCGACTTCTACGAGCGCACGCTCCCACCGGAGATGTACGACCGGGCCTGGACGGCTTTCCAGGACGACACCGTGATGCACGCCTTCGGCGCGAAGCTCGACGGCCGGCTGGTGGGCATCACCCACTTCCTGGTGCACGCCAACACCACCGCCCCGGACGTCTGCTACCTCCAGGACCTCTTCACCGCACCGGACGCCCGCGGCCACGGCGTCGGGCGGGCGCTGATCGCCGCCGTCACCGACTGGGCCCGGGAGCGCGACTGCAGCCGGGTCTACTGGTCGACCCAGGAGACCAACGCCACCGCACGGCGGCTCTACGACCAGGTGGCCGTGAACCGCGGCTTCATCCTCTACCAGGTCAACCTCTGAGCAGTCCGCGGGTGCCCGGTGCTCCCGTGCCGGGCGACCGGGGCGGCGCGTCGGGTGTCAGGCGGTCGGGGTGGGCGCGTCGGGGCTGATGATCCCGTGTTCGCGAAGGGCCGCCCAGAACTCCTGCGGCACGTGCTGCTGCACGGCGCCCAGGTCCTCGGCGATGCGCCCGGGGCGGGTCGCACCCGGGATGACGGCGGCCACGGCCGGGTGGGCCAGCACGAACCCGAGAGCGGCGGCCTTGATGCCGATGCCGTACTGCTGCGCCAACTCCTTGATCTGCCGCACCTTCTCGACGATGTCGTCGGGCGCCTGGGCGTACTCGTAGTGACTCCCGCCGGCCAGGATCCCCGAGCTGTAGGGGCCGCCGACGACGATGTCGACGCCCTGCTCGGCGGCGGCGGGCAGCAGGCGCTGGAGGGCCCGCCGGTGGTCGAGCAGGGTGTAGCGGCCGGCCAGCAGGAACGCGTCCGGGCGCGGCTCGTCCAGATCGAGGGTCATCTCCAGCGGCTCGACCTTGTTGACGCCCAGCCCCCAGGCCTTGATGACGCCCTCCTCACGCAGCCGGGTCAGGGCGCGGAAGGCGCCGGTGCGGGCGCTCTCGTAGACGTTGATCCATTCGTCGCCGTAGAAGTCCTGGGCGACGTCGTGGACCCAGACGATGTCCAGGCGGTCGGTGCGCAGGCGCTTGAGACTGTCCTCGATCGACCGCAGGGTGGCGTCGGCACTGTAGTCGTTGACGATCCGGTTGGGGCGGCCGTGCTCGAACAGCGCACCCTTCTCGCCCAGTTGCCGGGCGGCCGGGTCCTCGACCTCGTCCAGGACCACCCGCCCGACCTTGCTGGACAGGACGAACTCGTCGCGGGGCTGCTGGGCGAGGACCTCGCCGAGCCGGATCTCGGCCAGGCCCGCGCCGTACAGGGGTGCGGTGTCGAAGTAGCGGATCCCCTGGTCCCAGGCGGCCTGCACGGTGGCGACGGCCTCCTCGTCGGGGATGGCGCGGAACATGTTGCCCAGCGGGGCGGTGCCGAAGCCGATACGGCCGGGCAGCAGGGAGCGGATGCTCATGACGGGGTTCCTCGTTCGGGGGGAGGGCGTACGGCCTGCGGTCGATCGTCGGCCGCCCCTCGGGGAGCGGTCCGGTCGGTTGCGGACGACGTACGGGTGCGGAGGCGTACGTGCTAGGAGGACGTACGGGGAGTGCTTCTCCGGAGTGCCTTTCCGGAGTGCTTCTCCGGGGAGCGCGCCCGGCGGCCGGCCGGGGCTCGGCGCGGCCGGCCGCCGGGGCGGGTGGGGCTAGTTGAGGGCGTCGGGGTCCGGGCCGGTGCGCAGACCGCGGTCCAGCGCGGCGATGGCGGCCATCTCCTCGGCGGTCAGCGCGAAGTCGAACAGCGCGAGGTTCTCCCGGATGCGGTCGGGCGTGACCGACTTGGGGATGACGACGTTGCCGAGCTGCAGGTGCCAGCGGAGGACGACCTGGGCGGGGGTCCTGCCATGCCCGGCCGCGATCGAGGTGATCGCCGGGTCCGCGAGCAGGGCGCCCTGGGCGAGCGGGCTCCACGCCTCGGTGACGATGCCGTGCCGGGCGTGGAACTCGCGCAGCGCCGTCTGCTGGAGGCCCGGGTGGAGCTCGACCTGGTTGACGACCGGCACGACGGAGGTGCTCTCCAGCAGGCGCTGAAGGTGCGCGGGCTGGAAGTTGGAGACACCGATGGCCCGGGTCCGGCCGTCGGCGAGCAGCTTCTCCAGCGCGCGCCAGGTGTCGCGGTAGAGGTCACGGGCCGGGGTCGGCCAGTGGATGAGGTACAGGTCGACGTGGTCGAGTCCGAGCTTGTCCAGGGAGGCGTCGAAGGCCGTGAGGGTGGTGTCGTAGCCCTGGTCCGCGTTCCACAGCTTCGTGGTGACGAAGAGCTCGTCACGGGCGATGCCGGAGGAGGCCAGGGCCCGGCCGACGCCCCTCTCGTTGCCGTAGATCGCGGCGGTGTCGATGCTGCGGTACCCCGACTCCAGGGCGGTGCTGACCGCTGCCGTCGTCTCCTCGTCGGGGACCTGGAAGACGCCGAAGCCGAGCTGGGGCATGGTGATGCCGTTGTTCAGGGTGATGCCGGGAATGGAGGCCATGGTGTTCGTCTCGTTCTCGTCGTGGTGCGAATGCGATGACCACTTCCGCCACCCGCGGGTATGCGGGTGCCGGACGGTCGGCGGCCCGTGCAGGGCGGCCACGCTCGATGGCTCTGGAGGGCAGGATTGCCACAGCGCCTTACGAGCGCCAACAATAATTGCAGACGCCTGATATTTGCAAACGCGCTATATCTGCGCGCGCCGATCGGCCGACGGGTTCGACGAGAGTCGCAAGGGTTGAGGGGCGGAGACGGAGACGGGAACTGGGACGGGGGCAGGGCTCAGGGGCAGGAGTAGGTGAACGTGGCGGCGGCACTGTGCCGCGCCGGTGCGAGGATCTCCACGGTTGCGGTGGCCGGCAGGGTGCCGTGGCCGTCGAACGTCCAGCGCAGGACCAGGTCGGCCTGCCGGCTGCCGGCCGGAACGGACTGCGTCAGCTCGCCGGAGGACGTGCCGTCGCTGCGCAGCCAGCGGTAACGGACCGTTCCCGCCCGGCCGTTGGTGGTCACGGTGGCAGTGATGACGGCGGCCCCACCGCAGGACGGACCCGCCGGATCGGTGCCGGCCGTGACCGCGGTGACGGCGAGGGCCGGGGTGTACCAGCGCCAGCCGAACAGTCCGAGGACGGCGAGCAGCAGGAGGAGCAGGAGCAGCCGGCGACGGCGGCGCCGGGGGCGCTCGGGCTCGGCCCCACCGTGCCAGACGGCGGCCGCGGCCGGCGGAACGCCCGGGCCGAAACGGCGGAACTCGCCTTCGGCGAGGGGCCGTTCGTCCTGTGACGGTTCGTCCTGGAGCGGGGCCGGTACGGACTGTGGAGCCGGAACCGGCTGGGTCGCGTCCGGGGTGGCCCATGCGGTCGGGTCCAGGAAGGTGGCGTCGTCGGCCTCGTCCGGCGGGCCCGGTCGTGCGGTGCGATCGGCGTCCTGGCCGAGGCGGACGGTACGGTCCGGGTCCTGGGCCAGGCGGACGGTGCGGGTCGGGTCCTCGTCGCCCGGCGCCGGTCTGCGTGGTGCGGTCATGCGGCCCTCCTGGGCTCGGGGTGCGACTCGGGGTGCGGCTCGGAGTCAGGTTCGGGGTCAGGTTCGGGAGGCCGCTCAGCGCAGCGGGATGCAGGCGCCGAGCTGCGCGTAGGTGGTCCGGCTGAGCTGGGCGGCGGGACCGGTGGCGACCTGCACCGCCCAGATCGGGTTGGGGTCGTTCGAACCGAAGACGTGCGGGTAGTCCGCCCGGACGGTGGTGCTGCCCTTGGGGATCACCACCGTCTGGGTGGCGGCCACCGGGTTCCCGACGGTCCGCGCGGTCTTGTGGATCCAGCTGAGCGTGAGCGTGACGTCGGCGGCGCCGTCCGTCTGCACCGTCACCGTGGCCACGGTGTCGTACCCGCTGCCGCAGCGGAAGCCGTCGAGGTTGAGGAAGGTGACCCGGGGCGTGACCACCGGCGCGGCCGTGGTCGGTGCGGGGCTCACCGACGCGGTGGCGGTGGCGGTGGCCGTCGGGGTGACGGTGGGCACGGAGGTGGGAGAGGCGGACGGGGCCGCGGACGGTGACGGCTTGCCGCTCGCCGTCGGTGACGTGCTCGGCGGCCGGGGCGTGGCCGTCGCCGACGTGCTCGGTGCGGCCGGGGACGGCGGGACGGACGGGGACGGCGATGCGGTGACCGGCGTGGGCTCGGCACCGGTGGGGCCGGGCGCCGAGGGCGAGGGGGCGGGCGGCGTACCCGGGCCCAGCGTGGTGGTGGCCTCCGGCGAGGGGGCCGCGAGGACGGTGCGGGCGTCCCGTTCGCCTGCCCCGGCCACCGCCACCCCGGCGAGCGAGCCGGCCGCGAGCACGCCGGCGGCGGCCCCGGCCAGGATCTTGGCACGCCGGCCGATCCGCAGCCGCCGAAGGCCCTGCCGGGCCGGAACCGGAGCCGCACCCGGCGGCACACTGCTCTGCGCCAGGGAGGTGTGGGCGAGCGCCGTCCCGCCGTCCGCCGGGCCGCCCGCACCCCAGGGCAGCAGAGCTGCCAGAGCCGCTACCGCCAGGGCGAGTTCGGCGTAGCCGCGAGTCTCCCAGTCGGGACCGTACCCGGCGGCCGCGACCGCTTCGAGTTCTGCCACGAAGGCCGCCGCGCTGTCCGGCCGGCCGGCCGGGGCCTTGGCGAGGCCCGCCCGGATCAGCGGCCGTACCTCGGCCGGTGCCAGCTCGTCGGGGATCGGTGCCTCGGTGTGCTGCACAGCCAGTTCGGCGACGGTCGCGCCGTCGAACGGCCGGGCGCCGGTCAGGCACTCGAAGAAGGTCACCGTCGCGGAGTAGACGTCGGCCGCCGGCGAGGCGGGCCGGCCCGCCCACTGCTCGGGCGCCAGGTAGGCGGGGGTGCCGGAGATGTCGCGGTCGTCGCCGGTGCGCACCGCGATGCCGAAGTCCACCAGCTTGGAGGTGCCGTCGGCGGCGACCAGGACGTTGCCGGGCTTGTAGTCGCGGTGCACGACACCCGCCGCGTGAGCCGCGGCCAGCCCGAGCAGTGAGCCCTTGAGCACGACCAGCGCCGCCCTGGGAGTGGTGGCGCCCTCCTCGCGCAGCAGGGTGCGCAGGGCGACGCCGTCCACCAGCTCCATCACGATGGCGCAGCCCCGGCTGCTCTCCACGTACTCGTAGAGGCGGGTGACGTGCGGCGAGCGCAGCCCGGCGAGCACCTCGGCCTCGGCGCGGAGGTTGTCGGCCCCGGCGTCCCGGTTGAGGTACTTGATGGCGACGGGCGTGCCGGTCGCGTCGTGGCGGGCCAGCACCACCCGTCCGCTCGCGCCCGTGCCGAGTTCCCGTCCGTGCGTGTAGCCGGGCAGCAGCAGGCCGCCCGTGGCGGCGTCCGCTCCGCCCGCGTCGTCGGCGTCCATCGTGTCCGCCCCCCGTTCGTCTCCGCCGCACGATGGTGCGGCCTCTGCAATCGACGCGACGGTACGCTGCCGGGTTCCCGGATGGACAATTCCGGTAGGTCACGGTTTGGGCGATTCGCACACCATCTCAACTGTTGCCGATGGCAAGCACCTTCGCGGGTCGGGGCAGGCCGGGGGCCTGATCCAGCATCCGAGACGGGATTGCCCGGGCGCCGGGCGGACGACACCATGGCGGCATGGCCCCCTCATTCGTCACCCGTCGCCGCGTGCATCTGCTGCGTGTTTCGACGATGACGTGTCGGGCCGTTTCGCGCTGTACCGAGGGCTGTTGATCCCCGGTCCCGCCCTCGGCCGCCGACGAGCGGCCGCTCCGGACGCCGTCCCGCCCGACCGCCTCACCCGCGCCTAGCCCGCGGCGGGCCACGGGCAAGGACACGGCGTACGCCCCCACCTGACGGATCGCCCGTCCCAGGCCGTCGCCTCCTGCGGGACGCGCCCGGCTGGCGACGGTCCGCGCCCTCCCCCGAGCTGCCCACGAGGTTCCGCATGCCCGCGCCCGCACCCATCCCGGCCCCGCTCCCGGCCCCGCTCCCGGACGCACGCCCCGCACCGCTGCTGCACTGGTTCCTGCCCACCGGCGGGGACGGCCGCGACCCGGGCGGCGTCACCGCCGTCCAGGGCCGCACCCGGGCGGCCACGCGACGTCCGGCCGACATCGGCTACCTCGGCCAGGTGGCCCGGGCCGCCGAGCAGGCGGGTTTCACCTCGCTCCTCACCCCGGTCGGGCTCGGCTGCGTCGATCCGTGGATCCTCAGCGCCGCGCTCACCCAGCACACCAGCACGATCGGCTTCCTGGTGGCCTTCCGGGCCGGCCTGGCCAGCCCGACCCTGATCGCCCAACAGGCCGACGCCTTCCGGCGTTTCGCGGGCGGCCGACTGCGGCTGAATGTCGTCACCGGCGGTGACCCCACCGAACAGCTCGCCTACGGCGACCAGCTCGGACATGACGAGCGCTACCAGCGCACCGGCGAACTGATGGCAGTGCTGCGGGAGTTGCTCGACGGTAAGCGCTCCGACCTGGACGGACGGCACATCCGGCTGGCCGGGGCGCAGCTCGTCGACCCCGCCGTCGAACACCCCGTCCCGCTGTACTTCGGCGGCGCCAGTCCGGCCGCCGAGGCCGTGGCGGCGCGGCATGCCGACGTCCAGATGCTCTGGGGTGAGACCCCGGCGGCGATCGGCGAGCGGATCGGCCGGCTGCGCGCGCTGGCCGGCGCGCAGGGCCGCACGCTGCGCTACGGGCTGCGGCTGCACGTCATCGCCCGGGACACCGCGGCCGAGGCGTGGGCCGAGGCCGACCGGATCCTGGCCGGGCTCGACCCGGCGGCCGTCCGGGCGACCCAGGAGCGGTTCGCCGCGATGGACTCGGTGGGCCAGTCCCGGATGGCCGCGCTGCACGGGGGCAGCACCGACGCCGCCGCGCTGGAGGTCTCGCCGAACCTGTGGGCGGGCATCGGCCTGGTCCGCGAGGGCGCGGGCACCGCCCTGGTCGGCTCGCACGACGAGGTCGCCGAGCGGCTGGCGGAGTACCGGGCGCTGGGGATCGACGAGTTCGTGCTCTCGGGCTACCCGCACCTGGAGGAGGCGTTCCGGGTGGGCGAGGAGGTCGCGCCGCGGCTGCGCGAGCTGGCCGCCGTCCAGGACGGCGTCGCGCGGAGCGCCGGGGGCGAGTCCTGATGGCCGTCGCCGAGCCGATCGACCTCCGGGCCGCCGCCCGGCCGGCCCGCCGTGCTCCCCGGCTCGCCGCCCTGCGCTGGGCCGCCCTGCGCGCACTCGCCCTCGCGGTGCTGCTGGCCGGCTGGCAGCTGGTGGTGGCACTGGAGATCTGGCCGCGCGTCCTGGTGCCGTCACCCGCCGAGGTGTGGCACCAGTTCGTCCTGGCCTCCACCGTGCACGACGGCGTGCGCGGCTACCGCGACCACCTGCTGATCGAGCACCTCGGCGTGAGCCTGCGCCGGATCGGCCTCGGCACCGGATATGCCATCGCCCTCGGCATCCCGCTGGGCCTGGCCATCGGTGTGCTGCGTCCGGTGGCGGTCGTCCTGGAGCCCGCCGTCACCTTCCTGCGGACGCTGCCGCCGCTGGCCTACCTGAGCCTGCTGGTGATCTGGTTCGGCATCGACGAGCAGCCCAAGATCTGGCTGCTGCTGATCGCCGCGCTGCCGCCGATCGCGGCTGCCACGGCCGCCGCGGTGCGCGGCGTTCCCGGTCATCTGGTGGAGGCGGCCCGCGCGTTGGGCGCCGGTCGGTGGTCGCTGCTGGGCGGGGTGGTGGTGCCGGCCGCGCTGCCGGAGATCCTGACCGGCGTCCGGATCGCGGTCGGCGTCGCGTACACCTCGGTGGTGGCCGCCGAGACCATCAACGGCGTGCCGGGCGTCGGCGGCATGATCCGCGACGCGCAGCGCTACAACCAGACCGCCGTCGTCATCGTCGGCATCATCGCCATCGGACTGTCCGGCATCGTGCTGGACGCCCTGCTCAGGGCCGCCGAACGGGCCTTCGTGCCCTGGCGCGGCCGCGCCTGACCGCACAAAAGCAGCCCCGCCCCGGTCGACCCGTCAGGACCGACCGCTCACAACCCCACCGTTCGAGACCGACCCACCAGGCAAGGAGACCACCATGTCCTCGTCCAGCATCCGCCGGGCCGTCCTGCTCGCCACCACCGCCGCCCTCACCGTCACCGGTGTCACCGCCTGCGCGAGCGATGCCGCCGACAAGAAGACCGGTGGCCAGGGCAGAACCACCGTCCGCATCGCCTACCAGGAGATACCGAACGCCGACCTGGTGGTGAAGGACAAGCGCTTCCTGGAGGACGCGCTGCCCGACGCCGACATCAAGTGGGTGAAGTTCGACTCGGGCGGCGACGTCAACACCGCCGTCATCGCGGGCTCGGTCGACCTCGGGCTGGCCGGCTCCAGCCCGGTCACCAAGGGGCTGTCCGCGCCGCTGAACATCCCCTACAAGGTGCTCTGGATCCACGACCTGATCGGCGACAACGAGGCCCTGGTCGCCCGGGGCGGGATCACCGACATCAAGCAGCTGGCCGGCAAGAAGGTCGCCACGCCGTTCGGCTCCACCTCGCACTACTCCCTGCTGGCCGCTCTGCAGGGCGCGGGCGTGGACCCGTCCAAGGTCAACGTCATCGACCTCCAGCCGCAGGACGCGCTGGCCGCCTGGAAGCGCGGTGACATCGACGCCGCCTACGTGTGGACGCCGACCCTCACCGAGCTGGAGAAGGACGGCAAGGTGCTGGTCACCAGTCGCGAGCTCGCCGATCAGGGCCGCCGCACCGCCGACCTCGGCGTGGTCACCACCGCGTTCGCCAAGGCGCACCCGGAGATCGTCACCGCCTGGCTGAAGGCGGAGGACAAGGCCGTGAAGCTGGCCAAGAGCGACCCGGAGCAGGCCGCCGCCTCCATCGGCAAGCAGCTCAACCTCCCCACCGCGGACGCGCTCGCCCAGCTGAAGCAGCTGGTGCTGCTCACCGCCGCCGAGCAGACCGGCGCCGACTACCTCGGCAAGCCCGGAGCGCCGGGCAAGCTGGCCGACAACCTGAACGACGCCGCGGCCTTCCTCAAGTCCCAGCAGAAGATCGACGCCGTGCCGGACGCCGCCGCGTTCGGCGCCGCGCTGGCGGTCGAGGAGCTCGCCCGTGCCGCGGGTTGAAGCCGGCACGGCCGGGCCCGGCTCCGCCACCCCGGCCGCTGAACGGACCGCTGAACGGGCCGCTGAACGGGCCGCTGAGCCCGCCGTCGCCCTGGAGCGGGTCACCGTCCGCTACGGGGGCGAGGGCTCGGGCCCGCTGCGCCGCCGGTCGGGCGAGCCGGTGACCGCCGTAGCGGACGTCTCGCTCACGGTCGCCGACGGCGAGTTCGTCGTCCTGGTCGGCCCGTCCGGCTGCGGTAAGACCACCCTGCTGCGGGTGGCGGCCGGGTTCGAGACCCCGACCGAGGGCACCGCGCTGGTCCGCGGCGCCGCGCCCGCCCCCGGACGCGGCGCGGGTGTGGTGTTCCAGCAACCGCGGCTGTTCCCGTGGCGCACGGTGGGCGGCAACCTGGGCTTCGCGCTGGCCCGGCTCGGCGTGCCCCGCCCGGCGCGCGCCGAGCGGATCGCCGAGCTGCTGGCACAGGTCGGCCTGGCGGGGACGGCCGGCCGCCGTACCTGGGAACTGTCCGGCGGCCAGCAGCAGCGGGTGGCGATCGCCCGGGCGCTGGCGGGCGAGCCCCGGCTGCTCCTGCTCGACGAGCCGTTCGCGGCGCTGGACGCACTCACCCGGGAGCGGCTCCAGGAGGAGCTGCGGGCTCTGGCCGTCCGCAGCGGCATGACCGTGGTGTTCGTGACGCACTCCGCCGAGGAGGCCGTGCTGCTCGGCTCGCGGGTGCTGGTGATGGCGGCGGGGCCGGGCCGGATCGTCGCGGAGCTGGCGGTGGACCTGCCGCGCGAGCCGGAGACGGACGCGGCGGCGCTGCGCGGCACCGCCGACTTCGCCCGCCTGCGCGGTGAACTCGCCGAGGCCGTCCGCCGCTCGCCCGAGGAGTAGGCCGGTCCGCCCCTGAGCCGTGCGGCGGACCGGAGCCGCCACGGCGGACAACCACCGCGGGCCCGGAACAGCTC
>NZ_JBHUWW010000169.1:0-7833 GCF_042669755.1 Kitasatospora sp. NPDC057223
CTCTTAATCAGCGGGTCCGGGGTTCGAGTCCCTGGCGGCGCACAGACAACCGGAAGGCCCCTCGCGACGGCGAGGGGCCTTCCGGCGTTTGCGCGTACTCCGGGCGGGGGCAGACCAGCCGCAGGACAGGACCCGGGAGAGGGGACGCCGGTGGACCGGACCGACAGCCGCACCGTGCCCGAGGAGCTGCTGCTCCTGCACGCCGACCCGCGGGACGGGCGGATCAGGACGCCCTCCACGTTCCACCGGGTGCTGGCCGGCGGTGTGCTGGCGGAGCTGCTGGTGACCGGCGCGATCAGCGTGGACGGCCGGCACATCACCGGATACCGGCCGCTCGGGCAGCACGACCCGGTGGCGGCCGGGGTGCTCGCCGAACTGGGCCGCGCCCGCAAGGGCCGGCCGCCGGGCCTGGACCGGGCCGTGCGCCGGGTGCCCCGCAGCGCCGTCACGGCCTGCCTGCACACGCTCGCCGGCCAGGGCGCGGTGCGCGTCGAGCGGCGCCGCCTGCTCGGAGTCGTCCCCTACCGGCGCTTCAGCGCGACCACGCCGCAGGTGGCGCAGCAGATCGCGGGACGGCTGCGGGCCTCGGTACTGCCGGTGCCCGGCGGGGCGGGCCCGGTGGAGCGGGACCGCCAGCTGGCCGCCCTGGTGGGAGTGGCCCGGCTGGACCGGCGGCTCTACCCCGGCCCGGAGAACAAGCAGCTGCGGCGGGCCGTACGGGTGCTCGCGCGGGACCTGCCGATCGCGCGGGCCGTCAAGCGGGTGCTCGGCTCGGACGCCGCCGCGACCGGCTCGTAGCACGGGCGGCTCGTAGCGCGGCCGGTCTCACGCGCTGTCCAGGACGGCCCGGGCCACCGAGTCCGGGCGGTCGAACATGAGCAGGTGCCCGGCGGGGACGGCGGTGCGGAACTCGGCGCCGAGCAGCCCGGCCAGGGTGCGCTGGCGGGCGAGCCGGCGGTGCGTGGCGGGGTCGTCGCGGCCGTCGTCCGCCGCCAGCACGGTGACGGGGGCGGCGGGGAGCGGGGTGTGCCTGCGCAGTTCGGCGAGTTCGGCGGCGACGTCCAGGTAACCGGTGTTCTCGCGCAGGGCCGCGCGCAGCGAGCGGCCCGTCCGGTAGCAGCGCCGGACGAGGGCGGCGGGGGCGAGATCCTCGCCGCACACGGTGTTCTCCCGGGCGGCGAGCCGGCGGGCGGCGGGCCCGAACAGGTACGGGACGGCGAGGGCGGTGGCCAGGCCGGCGGCGGTACGGGCCGTCAGGTCGCGCAGGGCCGGGGCGGGCAGCGGGCTCGGGTCGGGCTCGAAGCTGCCGTCCAGCAGGACGAGGCCGGCCGTGCGCTCGGGGTGCAGCCGGGCGAAGGCCTCCACGTGGAAGGCGGCGAGCGAGTGCCCGGCGACGGTGCAGGGGCCGGTCAGGCCGAGCGCGTCCAGCACCCGGCGGATCCGCTCGGCCTCGCCCGCGGCGGTCGGGGCGTGCGGGGAAGGGGCGCTGAGGCCGAGGCCGGGGCGGTCGAAGCGGACCACCGTGCGGTACGGGGTCAGGAGCGGGACGACGAGGTCCCAGTCGAACCAGCTGCTGCCGAGGCCGCCGCTGAGCACGCAGACCGGGCCGCTGCCCTCGCGGCGCACGTGCAGGGGCAGGCCGTCGATGCGGAGGAAGCGCGAGCCGGCGGAGTGCGGTGTCATGGCGGTCCTCCCCCGTCGTGGCGTCATGGCCGGGAACGATTCCACCCTAACCGCAGTCATTCGGATGAACCCGGGCAGGCCCGGGGGAGCGTTTCGTCGCGCCGCCACCGAGCGTGTATTGTTCTCGGGGTCAGACAGGCGCCGCTAGCTCAGTTGGTTAGAGCAGCTGACTCTTAATCAGCGGGTCCGGGGTTCGAGTCCCTGGCGGCGCACAGACAACCGGAAGGCCCCTCGCGAGAGCGAGGGGCCTTCCGGCGTTCGCGGCGCTTCCGGCGTTCGCGGCGCTTCCGGCATTTGCGGGGGTCGGCGCTTTCGGGGGCCGACGGCGCGACAGCCGGTACGTGAGAGCCGCCACATCGGGCAAAAACAGGACAAAGGTCCCTAACTCTTTACAGGACCGTCTGTGCAGGCTGGCACGGTCCGCCGCAGGAAAGGCCCGCCGCTTTGCCACGTACGACACGGAGCGGCCGCACTGCGCCCCCGCCGAAGACCCGACCGACCAGGACCGGCCCGAAGAGCAGCCGGCCGGGCAAGCGCCCCCGGCGCACCGGCCTGCGACGGCTGCTGCCGACCTGGCGGATGACGCTGGGCGGCCTGCTGCTCACCCTGATACTCGGGGCCGGCGCCTTCGCGCTGGGGATCGCCCTGGTGCAGGTGCCGGACGCGCACGCCGCCGCGACCGCGCAGAGCAACACCTGGCTCTACCAGGACGGCTCGCTGATCGCCCGGACCGGCCAGGCCAACCGGCAGAACGTCGGCCTGGACAAGGTCTCCCCCGCCGCGCAGCACGCCGCGCTGGCCGCCGAGGACCGCAACTTCTACAACGAGGGCGCCGTGAACGTGCCGGGCCTGGCCCGCGCCGCGTTCAACACCGCCAAGGGCGAGGGCACCCAGGGCGGCTCCACGATCACCCAGCAGTACGTGAAGAACACCTACCTCAGCCAGAAGCAGAGCGTCACCCGCAAGGTGAAGGAACTGTTCATCGCGATCAAGGTGGACGCGACCGAGACGAAGGACGACGTCCTCGCGGGCTACCTCAACACCTCGTACTACGGGCGCGGCGCGTACGGCATCCAGGCCGGCGCGCAGGCCTACTTCGGCGTCGACGCCTCCGCCTTGACCGCCGCCCAGGGCGCGTACCTGGCGGCCGTGCTCAACGCCCCGAGCGCCTACGACGTCTCCACCGCGACGGCCACCGGCAAGCAGAACGCGCTGAACCGCTGGAACTACGTGCTCGACGGCATGGTGAAGGAGAACTGGCTGTCCGCCGAGGAGCGGGCCGCGACCACCTTCCCCGAGGTCAGGGCGCCGCAGGCGGCCCCCGGGCTGAGCGGCCAGGCCGGCTACCTGGTGAACGCGGCGAAGGACTACCTCACCTCGCACGGCATCGTGAGCGAGGCGGCGCTCGCCAAGGGCGGCTACACGGTCAAGCTGACCATCGACCCGGCCCGCGAGCAGGCCCTTCAGGACGCCGTCCAGAGCCAGCTCACCGCGAACCTGAAGCCGGACACCCGCACGGCCGACGCCGCCGCCCAGGCGGGCGCGGCCTCGGTCGACCCGAAGACCGGCGCGATCGTCGCCCTCTACGGCGGCAGCGACTACACGAAGCACTACGTCGACAACTCGGCCCGGCGCGACTACCAGGCCGGCTCCACGTTCAAGGCGATCACCCTGGCCGCGGCCCTGGACAGCCGGGCGAAGACGCAGTCCGGGCAGACGATCGGCCCGCGGACGGTCTACGACGGCACCAGCGGGCGCAAGGTGCGCGGCGCCACCGGGACGCCGTACGCGGCGCCGAACGAGGGCGGCAAGGACTACGGCCAGGTCACCCTGCAGCAGGCCACCGACTGGTCGGTGAACTCCGTCTTCACCCAGCTCGCCCAGGACACCGGGCTGGAGAAGGTCCGGGACGCCGCCGTCCGGCTCGGCCTGCCGTCCGACACCCCGGGGCTGGCCGCGCTGCCGTCCGTGCCGCTGGGCGTCGCCACGCCCAGCGTCCTCGACATGGCCGGCGTGTACGCCACGCTCGACAACGGCGGCCGGCAGATCACCCCGTGGCTGGTGCAGTCGGTGGAGGCCGAGGGCGAGCACGTCCCGATCGCCGGCCCGGCCGTCACCCAGGCGGTCAGCACGGGGACGGCGAACCGGGTCACCTCGATGCTCCAGGGCGTCGTCGACGACCCGGGCGGCACGGGCTACCGGGCCCAGGCACTCGACCGGCCGGTGGCCGGCAAGACCGGCACCACGGACGACCACAAGTCGGTCTGGTTCGTCGGCTACACCCCCGAGCTGGTCACCTCGGTCGCCCTGTTCGGCCAGGACCCGGCCACCGGCACCCAGGTCAGCCTGGACGGCACCGGCGGGGTGAGCGGCGCGGCGGGCGGGCAGTACCCGGCCCAGATCTGGACGGCCTACATGAAGGCCGCGCTGAAGGGCCAGCCCGTCACGGACTTCGCCACCAGCGGGACGGACGCCTCCGACCAGCCGCTCGGCAGCCCCTCGGCCGGCCCTTCGCCGTCCGCGACGGCCTCGGCCCCGGCCACCGACCCGGGTACGGGCTCCGCCGGCCCGACCGGCACCGCCACCGTCCCCGGTGAGGGCTCCTCCGCGCCGGCCGGCCGGGGCGGGTCCGCCGCCTCGCCCGGGGCGACCGAGCCCGCGCCGAACCCGACACCGAGCCCGGCACCGACCCGGTCCCCCTCCTCGGCGCCGACCAGGGTGCCGACCACGGCTCCGAGCACGGCGCCCGGCCCGACGGCGACGGCTCCCGCCTCCGGCGCGTCCGTCGCCCCGGCGGCGGGGGCACCGGGCCCGGGAGACGGATAGCCGCAGCGTAACGGCTGGTGAGCGGGCCGTCGGCAAGAATCCCGTGAGGAGTGAAACCAGCAGTGGCACCTTACCGAAGCGGCCCGACGACTGGCACAATGCCCCGATGCGCAGTTCACCCTCACCCCCGCCCGGCCCGTCGGGCAGGTCACTCGGCCTGACCCTCGCGCTGGTCTCGGCCTTCGCCTTCGGCGGCTCCGGCACCGCCGCCAAACCCCTCATCGAGGCCGGGCTCTCGCCACTGCACGTGGTGTGGCTGCGGGTGACCGGCGCCGCCCTCGTACTGCTGCCGCTGGCGTACCGGCACCGCGCCGCCGTCCGGCAGCGGCCCGCGCTGCTGCTGGGCTTCGGACTGCTGGCGGTGGCGGGCGTGCAGGCCTGCTACTTCGCGGCGATCTCCCGGATCCCGGTGGGCGTCGCCCTGCTGATCGAGTACCTGGGCCCGCCGCTGCTGCTCGGCTACGTCAGGTTCGTCCAGCGCCGGCCCGTGAGCCGCGGCGCGGCGCTCGGCGCGGGCGTCGCCGTCACCGGGCTGGCCTGCGTGGTCGAGGTGTGGAACGGCCTGAGCTTCGACGCGATCGGCGTGCTGTTCGCGCTCGGCGCCGCCTGCTGCCAGGTCGGCTACTTCGTGCTGGCCGACGCGGGCAGCCAGGGTGACCGGCCGGTCGACCCGGTCGCGGTCAGCGCGTTCGGACTGCTGATCGGCGCCGTCGTACTGACCGGCGTCACCCGCCCGTGGAACGCCGACTGGAGCCCGCTGGGCGGGGACGTCGTGATGAACGGGCACGCGCTGCCGGCCGTCCTCCCGGCCGCCTGGATGATCCTGGTCGCGACCGTGCTGGCGTACCTGACCGGGGTCGTCGCCGTCCGGCACCTGTCCCCGCCGGTCGCCGGGGTGGTCGCCAACCTGGAGGCCGTCATCGCCACCGTGCTGGCCTGGGTCCTGCTCGGCGAGCACCTGGGCGCGCCGCAGATCGCGGGCGGGCTGCTGGTGCTGGCCGGGGCGTTCGCCGCCCAGAGCCGCAAGCCGGCCGCACCCCCGGCGCCGGCGCCCCCGGCGGCCGGGGCCGGCCGGGAACCGCAGGTCAGTGGCCGGACCAGCCGAACCAGTCGAGGTGGCTGAGCGGCCACGCCACGGCCGCGACCGGACCGACCACGTTGGACACCGGCACCGCGCCGCCGCCCGGCTCGCGCTGGTGGTACCGGGAGTCGGCGGAGTCGCTGCGGTGGTCGCCCTCGACCCAGACGTGGCCCGCCGGCACGGTGACGGGGCCGAAGTCGAGGCCCGCGCAGGAGTCGTCGCCGGGGTATAGGTACGGCTCGCTGACCGGCGCGCCGTCGACCGTCAGCGTCGTCCCCGAGCACTGGACGGTCTGGCCGCCGGTCGCGATGACCCGCTTCACCAGGTAGTTGTCGTCCTTCGGCGGCACCAGGCCGACGAAGCTCAGCACCCCGCCGACCGCACCGGCGACCGGGTTGGTGGTGCTGACGGGCTGGGCGGGCAGCCAGTCGCCCGGGTCCTTGAACACCACCGGCTCGCCCGGGGCGGGCTCCCAGCCGAAGAGCGGGGACAACTTGTTGACCGCGACCCGGTCACCGATCCGCAGGGTGTTCTCCATCGACCCCGACGGGATCGTGAACACCTGGAACAGGCAGGTCTTGATGGTCAGCGCCACCAGGAGGCCGACCACCACCATCACGGGCAGCTCCGCCCACCAGGGCCAGCGGCGGCGGCGCGTGCCGCGTCCGGCACCGCGGCGGGCACGGCGCGGGCCCTCGGCGGGGCCGGTCCTGCGGCGGCGGCCTCCCCTGGTGGCCGGGGCCGCGTCCGAGGTCATCGGGCCCGCCCCGGGGCCGCCGGCGTGCTGCTGCCACCCCTGTGCCATCGCCGAAGCCATCGCGGAACCGCCTCTCCGGACCGCGGCCGTCGCCCCGCACCCTGACTGGCCTGGGCTCCGCGATCCACCGGATCAGCCGACCCGGGAAGACAGCACGCTAACGCCAACCGTCGGGCGCCACGAAATCGGACATTTACCGGCAGCCGACACCGGCCGCCGTGCGGGCCGCCGATACCCGGCCTCAGGCCCGCGCGATGGCCTCGTGGTGGCGGATCACCTCGGCGATGATGAAGTTGAGGAACTTCTCGGCGAACACCGGGTCCAGGTGGGCACCGGCCGCCAGCGTCCGCAGCCGGGCGATCTGGTCGCGCTCCCTGGCCGGATCGGCCGGGGGCAGCTTGTGCTCGGCCTTGAGCCGGCCGACCCGCTGGGTCGCCTTGAAGCGCTCGGCGAGCATGTGGACCACGGCGGCGTCGATGTTGTCGATGCTCTCCCGCAGGCTGGTCAGCTCCGCCCGGACGTCTTCGGCGATCCCGTCGGTGGTACCGGGATCGGGGTTCGTGGCGTGGTCCGTCATCGGGTTCGGCTCCGGGGCTGTGCGGGCGGGCGGGCACCCGGTACGTCTGCGGAGGGTCCGCGGACCGGCCCGGGCCCGGGCCAATCTAACAGGGCGGCCCCGACCGGCTCCCATTATTTGACCCATCTGTCCGCGATGCGGACGTGCCTGCGGACGGGTGCTGCACGAGCTGTGGCGGCGCCCCGGACGGCCGGCGAGGCTCGTGGCGCCACGACGGGTGCCGTGTCCGAAAAGGGGCGGATGGCGGATATGACGCCGTGTAAGACGTGCGGGCGCCGCCCCCGGCAACGGGCGGACGCCCCGTAGGCTGGGCGCGGCATGGCCGGACGTAACCGATCAGCAGTCGCTTCAGCACTGGAGGAACCGATCGTGGCAACCACGCGCACCGCACGCACCGCTTGGGAAGGCAACCTGCTCGAGGGCAAGGGAGAGGTGACCCTCGCCTCCTCCGGCATCGGCACCTTCCCCGTCTCCTGGCCGTCGCGCGCCGAGGCGGCGAACGGCAAGACCAGCCCCGAGGAGCTCATCGCGGCCGCGCACTCCGCGTGCTTCTCGATGGCGCTCTCGCACGGCCTGGCCGGAGCGGGCACCCCGCCCACCAAGCTGGACACCACGGCCGACGTGACGTTCCAGCCGGGCACCGGCATCACCGGCATCCACCTGACGGTCGTCGGCGAGGTGCCGGGGCTGGACGAGGCCGGCTTCGTGAAGGCCGCCGAGGACGCCAAGGCGAACTGCCCGGTCAGCCAGGCCCTGACGGGCACGACCATCACGCTGACCGCCGAACTGGCCTGACCTGGCGCGGGGGGCCCCCCCCCCCCCCGGGGGGCCGCCCCCGGCACCCCCCCCCCCGGCCGCCCCCGGGGTGGGCGGCCGCGGGCCGGGGGTGTTATTTACGAGCAGGCCCAC
>NZ_JBHUWW010000169.1:7843-16103 GCF_042669755.1 Kitasatospora sp. NPDC057223
GCCCCCCGCCCCGCCCCCCCGCCCCGCCCGTCCACCAACCCCCCCGCGCCCCCCCCCCGGGCCGGCCCCGGCCCCCCCCCCCCCCCCGGCCGGGCCCCCCCGCGACCGGTTCACACGCCCCTGGCGCGCCTCCTGTGATGCGCACCAGGGGCATTCGTCTGTACTGACGTACCGGCACAAGTACGCCGAAACACGGCGACTCACCCTGCCGGCGGTCACCAGCCGATCCGTCGGAGCTTTATGATCGGCCGCAGTGTCCCGCTCTCCACGCGCGCGCTCCTCACCGAGCGCGCCGCCGCGAGTCCCGGGGGCCTCGACAGAAGTGCGGGTCTTCCGGCCCCCGCGGTACTGCACAGTCGGCCGGAGCAGCGTCAGCAGCGGACGGGAGCATGCCGTGCCGGGCCAGAACGAGGGGGCCGACGCACACCACCTGGGCGTGCGGCACGAGGGACTTCGGCACATCGACGACCGCCACCCGTGGCCGCGCCACGACGGCGGCCAGGCCGCGGACGGCCCGGTGCCGGACGCCCCGGCAGCGGCGGCCGTCGCGACCGGCCTCGCCACGGCCGGCGTCTGCCCGACCTGTTCGGCACCGTCCGCGTCGCCCTCCACCGACAGCACCGACCAGTTGCTGGACGCACTGCGCGCCAGCGAGTCCCGGTTCCGGGCGGCGTTCGCCGACGCCGGGATCGGGATGGCCCTGATCGACGCCGGCGACCGCGTCATCGAGGCCAATCCGGCCCTCGCCGCGATGATCGGCCGCGACGTGCAGGAGCTGGTCCGCACCCACATCCACGACATCATCGCGGCCGAGCACATCCCGCGCCGGCTGTACCGGGAGCTGGTCAAGGGCGAACGCGACCGGCTCCGGATGGAGAAGCCGCTCAAGCACCGCGACGGGCGCACCCTGCTGAGCAAGGTGACCCTCTCGCTGATCAGGGACGGCGCCGGGCGGCCGATGTACACCCTCGCCATGGTCGAGGACATCACCGAGCAGCAGCGGCTCTGGGACCGGCTCAAGTACCAGGCCCTGCACGACCCGCTGACCAGGCTGCCCAACCGCGCCCTGTTCTTCGAGCGGCTCGACGCCGCCTGTCTCGGGGCGGTCGCCCGCGCCTCGGCCGGCGGGGCCCTGCCCGACAACCGCCGGGTCGGGCTCTGCTACCTGGACCTGGACGGCTTCGCCGCGATCAACGAGACGCTCGGCCACCACATCGGCGACCAGCTGCTGGTGGCGGTCGCGGCCCGGCTGGAGATCGGCTTCGCCCGGGGCGAGGAGCGGCTGGTGGCCCGCCTGGGCGGCGACGAGTTCGCCGTGCTGGTCACGGACAGCGAGGGCAGCGAACAGCTGACCGCACTCGCCGGGCAGCTCGTCGCGGCGCTGGAGATGCCGTTCGAGGTGGCCGGGCACCAGCTGGTGGTGACCGCCAGCGTCGGCGTGGTCGAGCGCCCGGTGAGCGGCACCACCCCGACCGACCTGGTCAAGGACGCCGACGCGACGCTGTACTGGTCCAAGGCCGACGGCCGGGCCCGCTGGACGCTCTACGACCCCGACCGCGGCGCCCACCAGCTGACCCGCCAGCTGCTCACCACGGCCCTGCGCCCGGCCCTGGAGCGGGGCGAGTTCACCGTCGAGTACCAGCCGCTGGTGGGTCTCGCGGACGGCGCGGTGCACGGCGCCGAGGCGCTCGTCCGCTGGCGCCACCCCCGGTACGGGACGCTCTCGCCGGACCGCTTCATCCCGCTCGCCGAGGAGTCCGGGGCGATCGTCCCGCTCGGCAAGTGGGTGCTGGAGGAGTCGTGCCGTCAGGCCCGGCGCTGGCTGACCGAGTTCCCGGAGAGCGAGACCTTCGTCAGCGTCAACCTGGCGGCCCGCCAGATCTGGGACTCCGACATCGTCGCCGACGTCGCCCGGGCGCTGGAGAGCAGCGGCCTGCCCGCCGGGCTGCTCCAGCTGGAGATCACCGAGAGCGCACTGCTCGGCCCCGGTGGCCGGCCGCTCCAGGCGCTGCAGGCGCTCGCCGACATGGGCGTGCGGATCGCCATCGACGACTTCGGGACGGGCTACTCGAACCTCGCCTACCTCTCCCGGCTGCCCGTGCACGTCCTCAAGCTGGACGGCACGTTCATCGAGGGCTTCCGCGACCCGGTGCCCGGGCGCCCCTCGCAGGGCTCCCGGCGCACCGAGGCGGACGAGCAGATCGTCCGCGCGATGGTGCAGCTCGCGCACGCCCTCGGGCTGACCGTCACCGCCGAGGGCATCGAGAGCGCCGGCCAGGCCGAACGCCTCCGCCAGACCGGCTGCGACACCGCCCAGGGGTGGTACTTCGCCCGGCCCGGCGAGGCCGAGCGGGTCGCCGCGATACTGCGCGAGCGCGGGGCGGGCTGACGCCCGGCCCCGCCACCGGGGGGCCGGGCGCCGGGGTCAGGCCGCCGCCCCTCCGGTCAGGCCGTAGGCCTGCGCGATCAGCCCGTAGGAGCGGTGCCGCGCCTCGTGGCCGTGGATGTGCGAGGTGACCATCAGCTCGTCCGCCCCGGTGCGCTTGCGCAGGGCCTCCAGCCCGTCCGCGACCTCGCCCGGCGCGCCCAGCACGACGTTGGACAGCCAGTCGTCCAGGAAGTCCGCCTCGGCCGGGCTGTACGGGTACGCCTCGGCCTCCTCGGGCGTCGGGATCGGGCCCGGGTTGCCCCGGCGCAGCTTGAGCATCCCCAGCCCGGCCGAACGCGCCAGCCACCGGGCCTGCGCCTTGTCGTCGGCGGCGACCGCACTGACGCCGATCAGCGCGTAGGGCTCGGCGAGCACCTCGGACGGGCGGAAGCTGGAGCGGTAGAGGTCCAGCGCGGGCACCGTGTTGTTGCCGCTGAAGTGGTGCGCGAAGGCGAACGGCAGCCCGAGCCGGCCGGCCAGCTGGGCGCTGAAGCCGGACGAGCCGAGCAGCCAGATCGGCGGGCGCCCCTCACTCCGGGGGACGGCGGTCAGCCGGGCGTAGGGGTGGCCGGGCGGGAAGTCGCCGTCCAGGAAGTGCGTCAGCTCGGCGAGCTGGTTCGGGAAGTCGTCGGCGCCCTCGGCGAGGCCCCGGCGCAGTGCGCGGGCGGTGGCCTGGTCGGTGCCCGGGGCGCGGCCGAGGCCGAGGTCGATCCGGCCCGGGTTGAGCGCCTCCAGCAGGCCGAACTGCTCGGCGATCGCCAGCGGCGCGTGGTTGGGCAGCATCACGCCGCCGGAGCCGAGCCGCAGGGTGCTGGTGTGGTTGCCCAGGTGGGCGAGCAGGACGGCGGGGGTGGAGCTGGCGACACCCGGCATGCCGTGGTGCTCGGCGACCCAGAACCGGTGGTAGCCCCAGCTCTCCGCGCTGCGGGCCAGCTCGGTGGTCGCGGCGAGCGCGTCGGCCGGGGTGCGCCCGACGCCCACGGTGGCGAGGTCGAGGATCGACAGCGGGGCCGGCGCCGTGCCGCGCGCCACCCCGTGGACTGCGGCCGAGCCGGGTGCGGTGGCACGCCGGTCGGGGTGCTCGGCGTCGGGTGCCTGCTGGTCCTCGGTGGTCATGCCGTCCGGCCTCCTGGTCTCGCAAGGGTGCGCAAGGGTGATCGTGCTCAGCTGGCCGCGGCGGCCGCGACGAGTGATCGTGTACGAGCGGGCCACCCGCCGTGGGGGGACAACCCCGGGAGGGCGTTCGGTGTTCCCGGGCGGCGTACCGACCGGTCATTCGGCCGGTGTGCGACCTGACTGTCAGCCAGCCACCGACTACGGGTGGCGAGTTCGCGCCAGCGCGGGAAGTCGCCAGCCCGAAGGTCTCGCGGCGGGGGCCCCTGTCAGGCAGGCTACGGATGAGGGCGGATCACGTACCGGATCCGCACCCGAGAGCAAGGCCGACGGGCTGGACCAGCACCGTTCGACCCCCGCGAGCCCCCGGAGCGGCACCCCGCCCCGGGGGCTCGCGCCTGTGTGTGAGGTGCACCACACGGGGGGTGCTTAAGGGCATGAAAGGTCGAGGCGCTAGCGTTGGCACTTGCAACCACCTGCTCCCCCGGGCGGTCTGGAGGGAGTAGGGCCTTGGACATCACCGCACTGATCGGATCCTCGTGGATCTGCGCCGTGGCGCTCTTCGCGGTGCTGGGTGACGCCTTCATCCCGTTCATCCCCAGCGGGACGCTGGTCATCCTGGCCGTCCTGAAGACGTCCCGGATCGACGGGGCACCGCTGCTGCTCGCCCTGGGCGTGGCGCTGGCGTCCTTCCTCGGCGACATCCTGCTGCTCAGCCTGGCCCGCCGGGGCGCGCCCTCGGTGCAGCGCCGGCTCGAACTCCGGCCGCAGCTGGCCGCCAACGTCACCCGGGTGCAGCAGGCGCTGGACGGGCGCACCAAGCGCGGCGCCGCCGCCATCGTGGTGATCGCCCGCTTCGTGCCGGCCGGCCGTACCGTGCTAGACCTCGCGATGGGGCACTCCCCCGACCACCCGCGCACGTTCCTGCGCTGGTCGGCGCTGGCCGCCCTGGTCTGGGCCGCCTACATCGTCACCCTGGGCTGGCTCAACAGCCACTGGTTCGACACGGCCTGGCTCAGCCTCGTGGTCTCCTGCGCCGCCGCGACGACGATCAGCGCCGCGGTCGCGCGCATGGTCCGCCGCAATCGCCGGCTCGTCACGGCCTGAGCCGCACGGCCCCCTCCCCCGCACCGTCCCGCCGACCCGCCCCCTGGCGAAGCGTCACAGGACGGCAACAACCCGCCGCTCCGCGCAGCCCCCGGCGCCCGGACCGCGTGATGGGTAACGGCTGACCGGAAACCCGGCGGCCCGTCCCGGCATGGCATGCTGATGACGGAATACTCATTAAATGTCCGTTTTCACCGGTACGGCCCAGCGCCCGGCCGGCGCAGCCGGGGCACTCCCCGCCCGCGCCCGCGGGACGTCTGCCCGGGCCTCCCGGCCGGCGGCCGGACATCTGGCGCAACAGGGGAGACCATGTCCAGCATCTCGCGCAGGACCGTGCTGAGTGCCACCGCCGCGACAGCGGCCCTCGGGGCGGTCGCGGCCTGCTCCGGCGGCGGCTCCGGCAAGGCGCACGCGGGCTCGGGCTCGGGATCGGACTCCGGGGCCGGGTCCACGACGGCGACCGGGGCGTCGGCCGACGGCGGCGGGAAGAGCACCGCTCCGGGCACCAAGGGCACCCCGATCGGCGACGGCTCCACGGCGGACACCGGCGCCCAGCCGAACCAGCCGAAGGCCGAGAAGCTCAAGCCGGGCGAGCGCCCGCCGCAGTTCGTGGTGTTCTCCTGGGACGGCGCCGGCGGCACCGACGACGGCCAGTTCCCCCGCTTCCTGAAGGTCGCCGAGCAGTACAAGGCGTCGATGACGTTCTTCCTGTCCGGCATCTACACCCTGCCCAAGGACAAGTCGGCCCTCTACCACCCCCCGCAGCACTCGGTCGGGGCCTCCGACATCCCGTTCCTCTCCGAGGGCGCGGTCAGGTCCACCATCAAACTCGTCAGCCAGGCCTGGCTGGCCGGGCACGAGATCGGCACCCACTTCAACGGGCACTTCTGCTCCACCCGCTCGGACGGCAACGGCGTCAACAAGTGGACGCCGGACGACTGGAAGAGCGAGATCGACCAGGCGGTCGGGTTCGTCACCCAGTGGCGGACCAACACGGGCTTCACCGACGTCGACCCGCTGCCGTTCGACTACCGCAAGGAGCTGGTCGGCGGCCGGACGCCGTGCCTGGAGGGCCAGAAGGCGCTGCTGCCGACCGCCGCCGCGCTGGGCTGGAAGTACGACGCCAGCTCCCCCGGCGGGTTGCAGATCTGGCCGCAGAAGGTCCAGGACGGCAAGCTCTGGGACTTCCCGCTGCAAGGGGTCCCGTTCCCCGGGCACTCCTTCCAGGTGCTGTCGATGGACTACAACATCCTCGCCAACCAGTCGGCCGGGAGCACCAAGGGCGACCCGGCCAAGTACGACGCCTGGCGGACCCAGGCCCGCGACGCCTACCTGGCCGGGTTCAACCGCGCCTACGAGAGCAACCGGGCGCCGCTCTTCATCGGCAACCACTTCGAGCAGTGGAACGGCGGCATCTACATGGACGCCGTCGAGGAGACCATCAAGACCATCGCCGGCAAGCCCGACGTCCGGCTGGTGTCCTTCCGGCAGCTCGTCGAGTGGCTGGAGGTGCAGGACCAGTCCACCCTGCGCAAGCTCCGGTCGCTGAACGTCGGCCAGGCGCCGGCGGGAGGCTGGGAGGCCTTCCTCGGCGCGGCCGGCTGAGCCGGGCGGGGCGGCCGGCTCAGGCCGCCCCGGCCAGACCGAGGGCGTACCCGAGCCAGAACTGGCCGGGCCCGGGCTCGCCGCGCCCGCAGTCGCCGTCCGACTCCCCGGGGATCTTCACCCACAGGTAGGCGTCCACCCCGGGCCGGTCCGTCCGGGTGGTGGGCGGCTCGCCGAGCGCCCGGCCCGGCGGGTTGCACCAGGCACCGCTGCCGAGCGGGCCGTTGCCGTTGCGGCTGGTGTCGATGACGAAGTGCTTGCCGCCGAGCGCGGCGGACAGCTCCGCGCCGTACGCCGCGGAGTCCTCGGTGCGGTAGAAGTTCGAGACGTTCAGGGCGAAGCCGTCCGCCTCCGCGACACCGGCCCGGCGCAGCGCCTCGGCCAGGGCCGCGCGGTCCTGCACCCAGCCCGGGTTTCCGGCGTCCAGGTACACCCTGACCTGCGGGTGCTTCTTCAGCTCCCGCACGGCGTACGCCAGCAGTCCGTAGCGCTCGGTGGCGTCCGTGCCCTGCGGCCCGCAGGCCTCCAGGGCGTGCGGCACCGCGTCGGGCTCCAGCACCACCCAGGCCCGGCCCTCGCCCAGCCCCGCCGCGACGCCGTCGATCCAGGCCCGGTAGGCGGCGGCGTCCGGTGCGCCGCCGGCCGAGAACTGGCCGCAGTCGCGGTGCGGGATGTCGTAGGCGACGAACAGGGCCGTCCGTCCGGCGGCCGCCGCCAGCCTGGTCTGCTCCTCGACGGTGGCGCGGTCGTCGGCCGCGCCCACCAGCCAGCGGGCGGAGGGGCTAGCGGCCAGCCGGGCGAGCACGTCGGCCTCCGCCGACCGGCCCTGACCGCGCAGCGCCACGGACTGGCGGGCGGCGGACGTCCCGTCCCAGACGTAGAAGCTCTGGCCGGCCGGTGCGGGCACCGCTGAGGACGGCGGGGCCGGCACCGGGGGCGGCGGAGCGGCAGTACCCCCGCCGCAGCCGGCCGTCCCCGCCGCCAGCACCGCCGCCAGCACCCCCGTGCCCAGCCGCACCGACCGCCCCCGCCACACCCGGCGCACGAAAACCCCACCCCTCACTGCCGCCCCTGTACGTCGGCCACAGCTTCGCACAGGGCGGCGCCGGGCGGCCGGGGCGACCGGATGACGGCCGGTCAGCCCGCCTTGACGTCCGGCACGCGCCAGTCGATCGGGTCGACCCCGAAGCCGCCGAGTGCCGCGTCGATCTGGGAGAACGGGCGGCTGCCGAAGAACAGCTTGGCCGACAGCGGCGACGGGTGGGCGCCCTGCACCACCACATGGCGCGCGGTGTCGATCAGCGGCAGCTTCTTCTTCGCGTAGTTGCCCCAGAGCACGAAGACCACCGGCTCCTCGCGGTCGCTGACCGCCTTGATCACCGCGTCGGTGAACTTCTCCCAGCCCTTCGCCTTGTGCGAGTTGGGCTCGTGCGCGCGCACCGTGAGCACCGCGTTGAGCAGCAGCACGCCCTGCTCGGCCCAGTGCATCAGGTAGCCGTTGTCGGGAGCCGGGATGCCCAGGTCCGCGTCCAGCTCCTTGAAGATGTTGCGCAGCGACGGCGGCGTCTTCACCCCCGGCAGCACGGAGAAGCTCATGCCGTGCGCCTGGTTGTCGTCGTGGTACGGGTCCTGGCCCAGGACGAGCACCCGCACCTTCTCGTACGGCGTGGCCTCCAGCGCCGAGAACTCCTGGCCGGCCGGCGGGAAGACCTGGTGCTCCGCGCGCTGCGCGGCCACGAAGGCCGCCAGCTCGGCGAAGTACGGCTTGCCCGTCTCCTCGGCGAGCACCCCCTGCCAGGACTCCGGCAGTTCCAGCCCGGTGCCCACGCCCGCCTCGACAGTGTCCGTCACGACTTCAACCTCCCACCAGGAAACGGCGCGCACCAGCGCACCGCCCCGACCTCGGCCGCACCGCCCACTGCCCGGCACGCCCTTCTTCCACTCCGAACGCTACACAGGCCCACCGACAACTCCCGCCACGGACGACGGCAGGCCCCGCCCCCGGGC
>NZ_JBHUWW010000170.1:0-15853 GCF_042669755.1 Kitasatospora sp. NPDC057223
GCCGCACCGTGATCACGGTGCGGCCGCCCCCTGCGGCGTGCTCAGGCCAGTTGGGCCGGCAGCGGCTCGGCGTGCAGCACCGCGAGCCCGGAGACGGCGCGGGTGAGCGCCACGTACAGCCGGCGCAGCCCCGTCCGCTCGTCCGGTTCGCCCGCGACCACGGCGGCGGGCTCGTCCAGCACCACGTAGTCGTACTCCAGGCCCTTGGCGAGCGAGGCCGGTACGAGGGTCAGCCTGGCCTCGGCGGTGGTCTCGTCGCCGGGGGACAGGAACGGGAGGCCGGCGGCCGCCAGCGCCCCGGCGAGCCGCGGGATGCGCGCGTCCGCGGCGATCAGGCCGGTGGAGCCCTCGTGGCCGAGGAACGTGCGGCAGGCCTCCACCAGGGCCGCGTCGAGCCCGTCCGCGACCGGGGTGACCGTCAGCGAGCCGGGGGCGTCGCGGACGGAGGTGGCCGGTGCCAGCCCGGGGGCGATCGCGGGCAGCAGCCGGGACGCGTACGCGATCACCTCCTCCGGCACCCGGAACCCCTTGGTGAGCTCCTCGATGTGGGCGTCCGCCTTGCCGAGGTGGTGCAGCGCCTCCGGCCAGCTCGCCGTCGCCCACGGGGTGGTGCCCTGCGCGAGGTCGCCGAGGATGGTCGCCGAGCCGGTGCTGCAGCGGCGCCCGACCGCCCGGTACTGCATGGGGGAGAGGTCCTGCGCCTCGTCCAGGACGACGTGGCCGAGCGAGGCGGTGCGCTGCACCAGGTCCGTCGCCTCGTCGACCAGGACGGCGTCGGCCGGCGTCCACGGAGCCGTCCGCACCGAGCGGCCTGGCTTGGCGCGCAGCACCGCGGACTGCTCCTCCGGGGTCAGGACGCCCTCGGCGCACGCGGCCAGGAACTCCGGCTCGCTGAGCAGCCGGTGCACCAGCTTCGCCGGGTCGACCGGCGGCCAGCAGGCCTTCACCATGGCCTTGACCTGCGGATTCCTCGCGACGGCGTCCTGCACGCGGTCGTCCGGGGCCTCGCCGCCCTGCTCCATCTTCAGCAGCACGGCGTGCGCGATCCGCTGCGGCAGGGCCTCCCGGGCGGCGCCGTAGCGGATCGCGCGGGCCTTCAGCTCCTCGACGATCCCGGTCAGCTCGTGCACCGGCACCCGCCAGCGCCGTGAACCGCGCACCACCACGCACGGCTCGACGGGCAGCGTGATCCCGGCGCGGACGGCGCGGCGCAGCACCTCGGCCATCCGGGCGTCGCCCTTCAGCCGGGCCGCCTGCGGGTCGTCCTCGGCCCGGATCTCGACGTGTGCCACCAGCTGCTGCACGGTGGCCTGCGCCACCGCCAGCTCGCCGAGCGCCGGGAGCACCTGCTCGATGTAGGAGAGGAAGGCGTCGTTGGGGCCGACCACCAGGGTGCCCGTCCGGGCCAGGCGCTCGCGGTGCGCGTACAGCAGGTAGGCGACGCGGTGCAGGCCGACGGCGGTCTTGCCGGTGCCGGGCGCGCCCTGGACGCAGACCGTGCCGCCGACGTCGGCGCGGACGATCTCGTCCTGCTCGGGCTGGATGGTCGCGACGATGTCGCGCATCGGGCCGACGCGCGGCTTCTCGATCTCGGCGGCGAGCAGGGCCGAGGCGCCGTCCGCCTCGGCGGGGTCGGTCAGGTGCTCGTCCTCGTAGGCGGTCAGCTCGCCGCCGGTGTAGCCGAAGCGGCGGCGGCGCTCGACGTCCAGCGGGTCGGTGCGGCTCGCCCGGTAGAACGGCTGGGAGACCGGTGCGCGCCAGTCGATCACCATCGGGTCGCCCGCCGCGTCGTGGACGTGCCGGCGGCCGATGTAGAAGCTCTCGCCCGTGCCGCCCTCGGCCAGCTCTTCGCTGATCGCGTGCAGGTAGTCGAGGCGGCCGAAGAACAGCGGGGTGTGCGCGAGGTCGGCCAGCGCGGCGATCCGGGCCTCGATCTGCTTGTTCAGGACGATCGCGGTGACCCAGGTGCCGGTCACGTCGGTGGTGTCCAGGGACTCGACGTCCTCGCGCATCGCGCGCAGCGCCGCCCTGGAGGAGGCGAGGTGGTCGCGTTCGCGCTGGAGCGGGTCGGTGGCGGGGGTGGCGGTGGCGGTGGTGGTGGGCACGACAGACCTTCCCGGCTGCCCCGTACAGGTGCAGCGGCTTCGTGGAGCGCACAGTGAGGACAGCCGACCGGTTACCAAGCGGCCGACGCCTCCCCCGGCTGCCTGCGCGAATCAGCAGGTACCACGGTTCGGGAGGGGGCAGACGAAGAATCCTAGACCCGTGCGCCCCGGGGCGCGAACGGGTGAACCCCGATGCGCCCCGGATCTGCCGCTACACCCGGAGAATGACCAATGTCCCGCCGGATACGGCCTTTGGGGTGATGCGCCAGGGGTGTCCGGAAACCTACCGTTGATGGCATGAGCACCCTGCACGGCAAGGAGACCCGGGCAGCGGCCACGGCCCCCCGGGTGCACACGCAGCGGACGCCCCCGAAGGCGCCCGCCAACCCCTACCCCGGCGCGACCGCCGCCGGGACCGACCGCCACCGGAGCCCCCTGGCGACGGCCGTGCGCAACGTCGGCATCGCGATCGACACCGTCGCCCGGGTCACCATCCTCGGGCGTGACGGCGTCCGGTACTGACCCCCGGTGCCGGCCCCCGGTGCCGGCCCCGGCCTACAGCACGTCGTCCGCGTCGATGATCCGGTAGGCGTACCCCTGCTCGGCGAGGAACCGCTGCCGGTGGGCGGCGAAGTCCTGGTCCACGGTGTCGCGGGCCACCACCGAGTAGAAGTGCGCCGAGTGCCCGTCCGCCTTCGGCCGCAGCACCCGGCCGAGGCGCTGCGCCTCCTCCTGGCGGGAGCCGAACGTCCCGGAGACCTGGATCGCGACGGTCGCCTCCGGCAGGTCGATCGAGAAGTTCGCCACCTTGGAGACCACCAGGACGCTGATCTCCTTCGTCCGGAACGCCTCGAACAGCTTCTCCCGCTGCGCGTTGCTGGTCTCGCCCTTGATGACCGGCGCGTTCAGCACCTCGCCCAGTTCGTCCAGCTGGTCGATGTACTGGCCGATGATCAGCGTCTGGTCCTTCTCGTGCTTCTTGACCAGCGCCTCCACCACCCGGCGCTTGGTCGCGGTGGTCGCGCAGAAGCGGTAGCGCTCCTCCGGCTCGGCGGTCGCGTACGACAGGCGCTCGGAGTCGGTGAGCGTCACCCGCACCTCGCAGCAGTCGGCGGGCGCGATGTAGCCCTGCGCCTCGATCTCCTTCCACGGGGCGTCGAAACGCTTCGGGCCGATCAGCGAGAACACGTCGCCCTCGCGGCCGTCCTCGCGGACCAGCGTCGCGGTCAGGCCGAGCCGGCGGCGGGCCTGGAGGTCGGCGGTGAACTTGAAGACCGGCGCGGGCAGCAGGTGCACCTCGTCGTAGACCACCAGGCCCCAGTTGCGGGCGTCGAACAGCTCCAGGTGCGCGTACGCGCCCTTCCGCTTGGTCGTCATCACCTGGTAGGTGGCGATGGTGACCGGGCGGATCTCCTTGCGGGTGCCGCTGTACTCGCCGATCTCGTCCTCGGTCAGCGTGGTCCGCTTGACCAGCTCGTGCTTCCACTGGCGGGCCGAGACGGTGTTGGTGACCAGGATCAGCGTGGTCGACTTGGCCTCGGCCATCGCCGCCGCGCCGACCAGCGTCTTGCCCGCGCCGCAGGGCAGCACCACGACGCCCGAGCCGCCGTGCCAGAAGCCCTCGACGGCCTGCTGCTGGTACGGGCGCAGCGTCCAGCCGTCCTGGTCCAGCTCGATCGGGTGCGCCTCGCCGTCCACGTACCCGGCGAAGTCCTCGGCGGGCCAGCCGAGCTTGAGCAGCACCTGCTTGATCTGGCCGCGCTCGGACGGGTGGACCACCACGCTGTCCGGGTCGATCCGGGCGCCGACCAGCGGCACGATCTTCTTCGAGCGCAGCACCTCCTCCAGCACCGGGCGGTCGGTGGTGGTGAGCACCAGCCCGTGGGTCGGGTGCTTGCTGAGCTTCAGCCGGCCGTAGCGGGCCATCGTGTCGGCGATGTCCACCAGCAGCGCGTGCGGCACCGGGTAGCGCGAGTACTTCACCAGCGCGTCGACGACCTGCTCGGCGTCGTGCCCGGCGGCGCGCGCGTTCCACAGCCCGAGCGGGGTGACCCGGTAGGTGTGGACGTGCTCGGGTGCGCGCTCCAGCTCGGCGAACGGGGCGATCACACGGCGGCAGTCGGCGGCCTTGGGGTGGTCGATCTCCAGGAGAAGCGTCTTGTCACTTTGTACGATCAGCGGGCCGTCGTTCACCTTGAGCAGTCCTCCATCGGTCAGGCGCGGACCCTCCAGTGTCGCGCATTTCCCGGTGGAGTCGAACGGCTACTTCCACTCGGAGACCTTCGAGACCCCCTTGCCGCTCCCGTCGGTGTCGTACTCGAACAGTCCGACCACGTCGTTCAGCCGGGAGAAGACGTCCGAGGGGCTGTCCAGGTAGATCACCCCGCGCCAGTGCATACCGCCGCCGGCGCCCGTGAAGGTGCCGATGCCGCTGCCGTGCCAGCTGTACGTCTCGCCCTTCTCGCTCATCCCGACGCCCTGGCCCTCGCCGAACATCGAGCCGTCGGAGCGCATCTGCGACTCGTAGGTGGCGAACTCCGTGACCGGGACGCCCAGCACCCGGCCGTTGCCCTCGAAGGACACCTCGACCACCGGGTGCACCCCGTCCGTGGTGGCCAGCACCCGCCGGCCGGTGTCCTGGCTCGCTATCTCGGCTATGAGGTCACCGAGCATGACGCCTCCTTCCGAAGCCCCCCGCGTGGGTCCTCCTTCCGGACTACGCTCCCCCGGACGGGTCGTCAAGGCGGGGCGCCCCGGCGGGCGCCGGTGACCGGCCGGGCCGGGAGTCGTTAGCAGGCCATGAACAAGCCCAAGCGCATCCTCACCGCCCTCGCCCTCGCCGGCACCGCCCTCGCGGCCACCGGCCTCTCCGCCTCCTCCGCCCACGCCGTGGCCGGGCTCGGCGAGCCCGGCGGTCCGTTCGCCGCCGGCGGCTTCCTGCTCGCCGACGTGGTCAGCGGCGGCAGCCTGCCGGTCTCCCAGGCGGGCATCGGCGGGCTCGCGGACCAGGCCATGAAGGCGAAGGGGCACTGACGGCCCCCGGGCCGCGGCCGCCGCTCAGGCCGAGGCGTCCAGCTCCGCGACGCCCGTGATGCGGTGCAGGGCGAAGGTCTTCAGGGCGTCGCTCTGGTGGTCGAAGGCGGTCACGAAGCCGCCCTCGACCTTGACGGGGTCGATCACCCGCTGGGAGGCGAGACCCTCGGCGTTGATGTAGCCGATCCACATCCGTTCGCCGAGCAGGACGGCGGTCTGCAGGGCCGCCAGGGTGTCGGCGGCGGCGGTGCGCGGGAGCTGCCGGGTGTCCACGCGGGCCGGGCCGCTCTGCTGGAGGGTGGCGGCGGGGCCGGTGACGGTCTCCCGGCGGACGGCGGTGGCGGCCCGGTCGCCCGCCCGGATGGCCTTGACCGCGGCGCCGAGCAGCGCGTCGTCGGGGGTGGGCAGGCCGTCGGGGACGGGGGCGGGCGCCGTTCTCGGCGGGGTGCGGTGGCTGCCGGGGCGGGTGATCAGCGTGTCGCCGTCGGCCGACTCGGCGGCCGGGGCGTACCCCATCGTGCGCAGGGTGGCGAGCAGCGTCTCGGGGGCGGCCTGCGAGGCGAGGACGGTCGGGGCGAGCAGTCGCAGCCGCAGGTCGACGGAGCGG
The DNA here is from genome assembly GCF_042669755.1 of Kitasatospora sp. NPDC057223. Taxonomy (NCBI): domain Bacteria; kingdom Bacillati; phylum Actinomycetota; class Actinomycetes; order Kitasatosporales; family Streptomycetaceae; genus Kitasatospora; species Kitasatospora sp. NPDC057223. The sequence goes on from NZ_JBHUWW010000170.1 coordinate 5,746, forward strand.
CGGTCGGCCAGTACCTCGGCGAGCAGGGCGGGATCGTCGCAGCGCAGGTACGAGGAGGCGGCGCCGACCCGCAGCACGCCGTGCCGGCGGGCCACGTCGTCGACCAGGTAGCTGAGCGGCTGGGGGACGGGCGTGCGGGAGTGCTGCTCCAGGAAGGCGTGCAGGTCGGCGGCGCTGCGCCCGGCGTCGAGCGCGCGCCGGACGGACTCGGCGCTGAAGCGGTAGACCGTCGCGCCGCCCTTGGACTCGATGTCGGCGCAGAGCGCGAGGGCCTGGGCGAGCGGGGTGAGCAGCGGGCCGGGCGCGATCGCGGTGAGGTCCGGCTGGAGGATCACGTGGTCCAGCGGCTGCGGCAGCAGCGGGGCCAGCACGGGCGCCGGGTCGCGGCCGTCGAGGAGCGCGCGGGCCTGCGAGGAGAGGGCGCCCCGGCCGGTGACGCCGAGCAGTTCGGCCTCGTGCAGCGTCCAGTCGGTGAGGTCGTCGCGCAGGTCGCGGCCCTCGGCGGTGGCCGGTCCGCCGCGCAGCGGGCGGTGCCAGCGCAGGGCGGGCAGCAGGCCGTCGGCGCCGGCGGTGGAGCCCGGCGGCAGACCGGCCAGGGCGCTCAGCGCGGCGCGGCGCACGGACGGCGCGAGGGTGCGGTCGAGCTCGGTGCCGAGCGCGGCGCGGGTCTTGCCCTTGCCGTCCGGCGTGCCGGTGAGGGCGGCGACCCGGGTGCCGGCCAGCCAGCTCGCGGCGAGCGCCGCCCAGCGGCCCGCGACGGACTGCTGGAGCCAGCCGTCGAACGCCGGGGTGGGGGCCCAGCGTTCGTCCGCCTCGCCGTCGGGGGCGAGCAGGCCCGCGCCGTAGGCGAGTTCGAGCCAGAACGCGGTGGTCTGCTCGGTGCTGTCGATGGCCTGTGCGGTGCGCTTGAGGTCGCGCACGCCGACGCCGCCGGCCCGCAGGGTGCCGGGCGACTGGAGGCCCCACAGGTCGAGGACCTCCTCGATGATGCGGACGGCCGTGTGCGCCTGGCCCGCGGCGGCACTGTCCACAGCCTGTGGATCGCGGACGGCGGGCTGCGCGAGGACGGCCGGCGGGGCCGGTTCGACGGTGCGGTGGGTGCGCCCGCCGCGCAGGTGCAGGGCCAGCTCGCGGGGCAGCACGACACTGCCGGGCGAGGACGGCAGCAGCAGGCCCCGGGCGATCAGCCACTCGACGGGGCTGCGGGCGTCCTCGGCGGTGACCGCCCGGGTGGCGTCCGGAACGGTGCCGGTGGGCGGGCCCCAGACCAGGCGGTCCAGCAGCCGCAGGGAGGGTTCGGGCGCGTCGGCGAGCAGTGCGGCGCACCGCTTGCGGTCGGTCAGCAGCGCGGTGAGGGCCGCGATGGCGGTGACCGGGTCCGCGGTGGGCGGCAGGCCGGCCGAGGCCAGCAGCTGCTGGAGCCTGGCCGGGGACATCCCGACAGTGGCCTCGGCCAGGGTCGGGCCGAGCCCGGTGCGGCCGGGGTTGGCGGCGGTGGGCGCGAGGGCCTCCCGGGCGGCGATCACCAGCCGCGGGCCGTTGTCGGGCCCCCAGAGCAGCGCCCGGTCGCGCAGCGTCGCCAGCGCGGGCGGGACGGCCTCGGTGACGGCGGTGCGTTCGGCGGGGGTGAGCGCGGTGGCGCCGGGGTGCGGTTTGACCCGCGCTGGGCCGGTCAGCAGGCCCCGGACGACGGCCGGCGGGCTGCCGTCGGGGGCGGCGGCCAGTGCCTCGGCGACCTGGAGGGTGAAGCGGTCGAGCCGCTCCAGGGCGCGCAGCGCGGAGGCCCGGGAGGAGAGCCGGGCGGCGAGCTGGGTGAGGTCGCCGGGGACGGGGTTCAGCAGGTCGGGGCGGGACCGGAGCAGGGTGGTGAGCGCCTCGTCGGGGCGGCCCCGGAGGTCCTCGGCGAGGGTGCGGGGGCCTGCGGCTGAGCCGCCGGTGCGTTGCTCGCTCTGCTGTGCGGTCATCCGGCCTAGGTTAGTCGGCTTCGGGCGCGGGTGGCGCTTGCTGTTCGCGGGTGGTCGTGGGGTGGTCGTGGGTGGTGTGCGGGGGTGCCGGGTCGGTACCGTCGCGAGCGGCGGGGTCGGGCGGGTCGTGGGTCGGATGGTCGATCGGGGTGGTGGGTGATGGTGGACGGCGAGTGGTGGCGGGTGAACGCGCCCCGGCGGGCCGGCGAGGACGGAGCCGGGGCGGGTGTGCCGGACGGGCCGGGCGAGAGCATCTACCTGCCGCCACCGGTACCTGAGCAGGCGCCGCCGGTGCCGCCCGCACCGCCGGTGCGGCCGCCGTCGGTGCCGAAGCAGGCGCCGCCGGAGTCGTCCTCCCGTCCGGACTGGGACCGGGTGCACATCGACATGTCGGTGCTCGACGAGCCGGCGGAGGAGGCCGTCCCCGAGGCCGCCCCCGAGGCCGAGGCCGTGCCCGGGGAGGCCGCTCCCGGACCGGAGGCCGTCCCGGCGAAGCGCCCGGGCCGCCGCAGGCGCGCGGCCGGCGCCGTCGCGGACGCCCCCGCCCGGCGCGGGGTGCTGGCGGGCCGCAGGCCGTCCCCGCTGCTGCTGCTCGCCTCGGTGGTGCTGGTGGGCGGTGCGCTGACGGGAATGGTGCTGGTGATGCTGGTGGGGTGGGCGTTGGCGTACCTGTCACGCCGGCTCGGCGACCGGACGAAGAAGTTCGCGGTGCTGGGCATCCCGCTGGTGGCGATGACCGGCGTGACGCTCTGGTTCTGGGGGCGTTCGCAGGGCAGGTGGGGTGTCGCCCTGCAGCCGGGGGAGCAGGTCGGCCAGCAGATCTGGGGCTCGGCGCCGGGGGTGCTGCGGCTGGCGGCGGCGCTGTCGGCGGCGTTCCTGCTGGTGGTGACGATGCGGCGGCGCGGGGAGTGAGGCGTCAGGCGCCGAGCAGGCGCTGCAGTTCGTCCAGGACGGCGTTGGCGCCGGTGTAGCCGATGCCCTGGAACCAGAGCTGGTCGGAGACGGCGAACGCCCGGTGGGCCCGGACGGCGCCCAGGGCCTGCCAGCCGGGGCTCGCCAGGGTGCTGGTGGCGAGCGCCCGGTCGGGGTCGCCGTAGACGGCGTAGAACAGGTGGTCGCCGTCGGCCCTGGCGATCTGGTCGGGGGTGATCTCGACGTCGAACTGGTCGGTGTTCTGCGGGTCGGGGCGGGGGAGCCGGACGTCGTCCAGCAGCGTGCCGATGAAGTTCTGCCGGGCGTACAGGCGGATCGGGGCGTTCTCGACGAAGCGGACGATGCTGATCCGCCGGCCGGCCAGGCCCGCGTCGGCGAGCGTCTGGGCGACCTGGGCGGCATGGCGCTGGTAGGCGGCGGTGAAGGCGTCGGCGGCGGCCTGGCGGCCGAGGGCGTGGGCGTGCTGCTGGAAGTTCTCCTTCCAGGGCCGGCCGGTGGTCGGGGTGAGCAGGGTCGGGGCGATCCGGCTGAGGGCCTCGTAGTGGGCGCCGTCCCGGGTCTGGTTGCTGAGGATGAGATCGGGCCGCAGTTGCTGGATCGCGGCGGTGTCCGGGGCGCCGATGTTCCCGACGAGGATGATCCGGGCCAGCCGGGAGGCGGGCCAGTAGTCGGGCAGGCCGGCGTCGGCCGGGGCCTTGGCGGCGCCGACGGGGGTGATGCCGAGCGTCATCGCGGAGTCGAGTTCGGCGGTGTCGAGGGTGACGACGCGGGGGCCGCCGGCCGGGGTGCTCACGGCGGCCGCGGTGTCGGCGGTGTCGCCGGTGGTGCTGCCGGTGCAGGCGGCGAGGGTGCTGAGGGCGGCCCCGCCCAGCCCGGCGAGCAGGGCCCGGCGGGTGAGCGGGGGGAGGGTCTGACGGCGCATCGGGACCTCTCGGGCACGGTCGGCGGTGCGTCGATTATGTCCGGACTGTCCCTACGCGTCGGCCTTTACGGCCCAGGGCGCGCCCGGTACCACCAGTGGAGTACCGGTCACCGGGTCGGGCACGATCACCGACTCCAGGCCGAAGACCTCGCGGACGAGCTCGGCGGTGACGATCTCGGTCGGGGGGCCCTGCGCGACGATCTGCCCGCCGCGCATCGCGACCAGGTGGTCGGCGTACCGGGCGGCCTGGTTGAGGTCGTGCAGGACGGCCACCACCGTCCGCCCCTTCTCGACGTTCAGGCGGCGCACCAGGTCGAGCACCTCGACCTGGTGGGCGATGTCCAGGAAGGTGGTGGGCTCGTCCAGCAGCAGGATGTCGGTGCCCTGGGCGAGGGCCATCGCGATCCAGGCCCGCTGGCGCTGGCCGCCGGACAGCTCGTCCACACTGCGGTCCGCCAGGCCGGCGGTGGAGGTGCGCAGCAGCGCCTCGGCGACCGCCTCCTCGTCCTCGGCCGACCACTGCTGCCACCAGCTCTGGTGCGGCTGGCGTCCGCGCGAGACCAGGTCGGAGACCGAGATGCCCTCGGGGGCGACCGGGGACTGCGGCAGCAGGCCGATCTGCTGGGCGATCCGCTTGGTGGGGATCCGGGCCAGCTCGGCGCCGTCCAGCAGGACGGCGCCCCGGGCGGGCTTCAGCAGCCGGCCGAGCGCCCGCAGCAGGGTCGACTTGCCGCAGGCGTTCGGCCCGACGATGACGGTCACCCGCCCGTCGGGGACGACGAGGTCGAGGCCCTCGACGACCGTGCGCGCCTCGTAGGCGAGGGTGAGGCCCTGGGCTTCGAGACGGTGAGCGGTCATCAGGAGCCTCCACGGCGGGATCGTACGAGCAGCCACATCAGGTACGGCGCGCCCACCAGGCCGGTGACCACACCGACCGGCAGTTCGACGGGGGCGAGCAGCCGGCGGGCGAGGAGGTCGGCGAGGACGACCACGACGGCGCCGGTGAGCGCCGAGCAGAGCAGCGGGATCTGCGCGGAGCGGGCGAGCCGGATCGCGATCTGCGGTGCCATCAGCGCGACGAAGTCCACCGGCCCGGCCGCGCCGGCCGCACAGGAGGCCAGCACGATGCCGAGCAGGGCCATGCCCAGGCGGACCTTGTCCAGGCGCAGGCCGAGGCCGACGGCGGTGGCGTCGTCGAAGGAGATGCTGCGCTGGGCCCGCGCCGCCCAGAGCGCGACGGGCAGCGCGGCCAGCAGCACCCAGACCAGCCAGTCGGACTGCGCGTGCCCGGAGCCGTTCAGGCTGCCGGTCATCCAGACCTTCGCCTGCTGCGCCTGGAAGCCGTCGCCCTTGGTCAGGAAGACGGTGGTGAGCGAGGACAGTGCGACGCTGATCCCGATGCCGATCAGCACGAAGCGCTGCGCGTGCATGCCGCCGCGCCAGGCGAGGGCGTAGACCAGCAGGCCGGCCACCAGCCCGCCGCCGACCGCCGCGTACGGCACCTGCCCGGTCGAGCCGACCACCCCGTACGCGAGCAGGCCGACCACCAGGGCGGCGGCGCCGTGCGAGACGCCGACGACGTCGGGGCTGGCCAGCGGGTTGCGCGCGACGGTCTGGATCAGCGCGCCGGCCAGCCCGAGGGCGAGCCCGACGAGCAGGCCGACCTCGACCCGGGGGAGCCGGAACTCGCCGACCACCAGCTCGTGCCCGCTCGGCCGCCCGAGGACGACCTTGAGCACCTCGGCCGGGGAGACGGTGGACTCACCCAGGCAGAGCGAGGCGATGACGGCGGCGGCGAGCAGCGCGAGCAGGCCGGCGGCGGCCAGCGCCGAGCGCCGGTGCAGCAGGAAGGAGGCCCGCCCGGCCCGCAGGACGCGGTAGCCCCGGGGCACGGTGGCGTGGCCGGCGGCGGTGGCGGCGCTCATGCGGCCACCACCTTGCGGCGGCGGACCAGCACGACCAGGACGGGCACGCCGACCAGCGCGGTCATCACCCCGGCGGGCACCTCGGACGGCGGGAAGAGCACCCGGCCGAGGGCGTCCGCGAGCAGCAGCAGCGCGGGCCCGAGGACGGCGGAGAGGGTCAGCACCCAGCGGTGGTCGGCGCCGACCAGCGCGCGGGCGGCGTGCGGGACGGCGAGGCCGACGAAGGCGATCGGTCCGGCCGCGGCGACCGCCGAACCGGTCAGCACGGTCGCGCCGAGCGCCCCGGTGGCCCGGACCAGGCCGGTCTTCGCGCCGAGGCCCTTGGCGGTGTCGTCACCGAGGGCGAGCGCGTCCAGGCCGCGGGCGACCGCGAACACCAGGACGGTGCCGGCCAGCAGGAACGGCAGCAGCTGCCAGGCGACGTCCGAGGTCCGGCCGGAGAGCGAGCCGACCTGCCAGAACCGGAACTGGTCCAGGGTGGCGGCGTCGGTGGTGAGGACGAGCGTGTTCAGCGAGGCGATGAACGCCGACATCGCGGAGCCCGCCAGCGCGAGCTTCACCGGCGTGGCACCGCCCCGGCCGCGCCCGGCCAGCACGTACACCAGGACGGTCGCGAGGGCGGCGCCGGCGAAGCCGAACCAGACGTACCCGGTGAGCGAGCCGATCCCGAAGGCCGAGATGGCGAGCACCACGCCGGCCGCCGCGCCCTGGCTGACGCCGAGGATGCCCGGGTCGGCGATCGGGTTGCGGGTGATGCCCTGCATCACGGCGCCGGCCATGCCGAGGGCGGCGCCGACGGCGAGGCCGACGACGGTGCGCGGCACCCGCAGCTCGCGGACGACGACGGCGTTGGTGCTGTCGCCGCCGTGCAGCAGGGCGGACAGCGTCTCGCCGAACGGGATGGTGCGGCTGCCGACCGCCAGGCTGAGCAGTACCGCGACGACCAGGACGGCCAGCGCCGCCGTGAGCCACAGGATCCGGCGGCGCAGCAGCCGCCGCTTGCCGGGTACGGGCACGGGCCTTGGCACTGGCACAGGTGCGGCTGTCGCCGCGGCTGCGGGTGTGTCGGTTCTCGGTTCCATCTCGGAGACAGCTTAGGCAACGCTAACTTCGGCGGAGCCGCCGGGGGCGTGAGGGGCACCACGGGGTGCGGGGGCGGACCGGGGCGGGCCCGGTGCGTTCGCATAGCCTGGCGCCATGCCTCCGACCCCCGCCGCCGCACCGCTGACCGTCGGTTTCGACCTCGACATGACCCTGCTGGACACCCGGCCCGGCATCCGGGCCACCTACCTGGCGCTGTCCGCCGAGACCGGCACCCACATCGACTGCGACCTGGTGGTCACCCGCCTCGGGCCGCCGCTGCTGCACGAGCTCGGCAACTGGTTCGCCGCCGAGCGGGTGGCGGAGGTCGCCGCCCGCTACCGCGAGCTGTACCGGGAGCTGGCCCTCGCGCCGACCGTGGCCCTGCCCGGCGCGCACGCCGCCGTGGACGCCGTCCGGGCCGCGGGCGGGCGGGTCGCGGTGATCACCGGCAAGTACGAGCCGAACGCCCTGCTGCACCTGGAGCACTCCGGCCTGCACGCCGACGTGGTGGTCGGCGACCTCTGGGCGGAGAGCAAGGGCGACGCGCTGCGCGAGCACGGCGCCACGGTGTACGTCGGCGACCACCTGGGCGACATCCGGGGCGCGCGCCGGGCCGGGGCGGTGGCGGTCGGGGTGGCCACCGGCCCGTACGGCGCCGACGAGCTGCTGGCGGCCGGAGCCGACGTGGTGCTGGCCGACCTGACGGAGTTCCCGGCCTGGCTCGCCGCCCACGTCGGCTAGCGGCCGCCAGCAGCTACTCGGCCGCTACTCGGCGGCTGCCCGGCGGCGCTGGGCGCGCACGGAGCCCAGCAGGCCGCCGAGGGAGACCAGGAAGCCCAGCGGCATCAGCATGCTCAGCCAGTACGCGGCGGTCGGCAGCGGCGTGAGGTGGAAGAACAGCGGGACGAAGGCCGCCAGGGTGGCGACCGATCCCAGCGCGAAGACGATGGCGCCGGCCCGGACGAGGGCGTCGCCGCGGTCGGGGCTCTGGCTGCTCACTCGGTGCTCCTCGGGCGGTGCGGCGGGCGCCTCGGTGGAGGCTCCCGGTCGGGTGTCCAGTCTGGCAGAGGGCCGCACCCGTGCCCGTCCGGGCCCCCGGAGCGGTCTTCGTCACGTTGCGCAGTTCTGCGGGCGCTGGGAGTTTTGATCGCTGCTGGGCGGGGGTATGCAGGCTGTGCACGGGGTGCCGGCAGGTGTACCCCGCTTCCGTCCGGGGGGTGCGAGCCAGTGGACTGCGCCATGTCGCGACCCGGCCGTGCCGTGCCCGGTCCGGCCCCGTCCGCCAGATCCGACTCGGGGCCTTTCCCCGGGTACGGGTACGGGGCCGTGACAGACCGTTAGTCTGCTCCCGGTGGGGGCCGACCGCGGACACCCGCACGGCGCGGACGCAGCCCGTCCGGTGCCCGTCCGTCCCCACTCCCGGCGCCGCCCCGCAGGCGCCACCCCAGTCATCCATCCCAGGGACCGCGGCACTGCCGTGATCCCGCCGCACCCACACCGAGGACTGTTCGAGATGCCCACCGGCCAGGTCAAGTGGTTCAACGAGACGAAGGGCTACGGCTTCCTGTCGCGCGACGACGGCGGCGAGGTCTTCGTCCACACCAAGGCGCTGCCCACCGGGGTCACCGTGCTGAAGCCGGGTCAGCGGGTGGAGTTCGGCATCGTCGCCGGGCACCGCGGTGACCAGGCGATGTCCGTGACGCTGCTGGAGGCGCTCCCGTCGGTGGCCGCCGCCCTGCGCAAGAGCGCGGACGACATGGCGCCGATCGTGCAGGACCTCATCACCACCCTGGACGCGGTGCTCCCGGGCCTCCAGCACGGCCGCTACCCGGCGAAGCCGACCGGCCAGAAGCTGGCTTCGCTGCTGCGCGCGGTGGCGGACCAGTTCGACCTCTGACCGCTGCCGGACCCGCTCAGAGGTCGAGCGCACCCGGGCCGAGGGGGGGAACCAGCCCCTCGGCGGCGGCCCGGGTGAGCAGGGCCCGGACAGCGGCGTAGCCGTCCTCGCCGAGGTCGGCGGTGAAGTCGTTGACGTACAGCCCGATGTGCTGGTCGGCGACCTGCGGGTCCATCTCCTGGGCGTGCGCCAGCACGTACGGGCGGCTGGCCGCCGGGTCGTCCCAGGCCTGCCGGACGGACGCCCGGATGGCTTCGGTGATCTCCTTGAGGCGCTGCGGCCCGAGCGAGCGCCGGGCGATGATCGCGCCGAGCGGGATCGGCAGGCCGGTCTCCTGCTCCCAGGCCTCGCCCATGTCGGCGAGCTTGTGCAGGCCGTACTGCTGGTACGTGAAGCGGGCCTCGTGGATCACCAGGCCCGCGTCGACCCGGCCGTCGCGGACGGCGGGCATGATCTCGTGGAACGGCAGTACGACGATCTCGCCGAGGCCGCCGGGCACCGCCTTCGCCGCCCAGAGCCGGAACAGCAGGTAGGCGGTGGAGCGCTCGGAGGGCACCGCCACCCGGCGGCCGGAGAGGTCCCCGGAGTCGCCGGGGCGGGTCAGCACCAGCGGGCCGCAGCCCCGGCCGAGTGCGCCGCCGCAGGGCAGCAGGGCGTACTCGTCCAGCACCCAGGGCAGCGCCCCGTAGCTGATCTTCAGGACGTCCAGCTCGCCGCGCTCGGCCATGCCGTTGGTGATGTCGATGTCCGCGAAGGCCACCTCCGGCGCGTCGGCGCCGGCCACCAGGCCGTGTGCCCAGGCGTGGAACACGAAGGTGTCGTTGGGGCAGGGGGAGTAGGCGACGCGCAGGGCCTGGGACCGGCCGGTCTCAGCCACGGTGGACCTCCTTGAGCAGCTCCGGGTAGGGCAGGGCGGCGAAGGCCCGCTCCAGGGCGCCCAGCGCCTCGCCGATCCGCCAGGCCGAGCGGTCGCGCGGGCCCACCGCGTTGGAGACCGTACGGATCTCCAGCACCGGCAGGCCGTGCCGGGCGGCGGCCTCGGCGACGCCGAAGCCCTCCATCGCCTCGGCCGCCGCACCGGGGTGGCGAGCGGCCAGCGCGGCGGCCCGCCCGGCGCTGCCGGTGACGGTGGAGACGGTCAGGACGGTGCCGGTGGTGGCGGCGAGCGCCTGTGCCGCCAGCGCGACGGCGGCCGGCGGCGGGGTGTGCCGGACGGTGCCGAAGCCCAGCTCGGTGACGTCGGCGAAACCGTCGGGGGTCTCGGCGCCGAGGTCGGCGGCGACGATCGCGTCCGCGACGACGACCGAGCCGACCGGGGCGTGCGGTGCGAAGCCGCCGGCGATCCCGGCCGAGACGACCAGGGCGTAGCGGCGGCCGGCCAGCG
>NZ_JBHUWW010000171.1:0-15822 GCF_042669755.1 Kitasatospora sp. NPDC057223
GTGTCCGGTCGGCCTAGGCCGACCGGGCGGCCTCGACCGCCAGGTCGAGCGAGAGGCCGGGCCCGCCGCCGAGGTGGATGTCCAGCAGCGGGTCGGCGCGCAGCACCGCCTGGTAGAGGCGCTGCAGCTTGACCGAGGGGTCCAGCCCCAGCTCTCTGCGCAGGACCGCGCGCAGGCGTTGGAAGACGGCCAGCGCGTCGGTCTGCCGGCCGGAGCGGTAGAGCGCCACCATGAGCTGCGCGTGGATGTTCTCGTGCACCGGGTAGCGGGCCGCCGTGCTGGCCAGCTCGCTCAGCAGCCGATGGTGGCGGCCGAGACGCAGCTCGGCCTCGATCCGGCGCTCCCAGACCCCCAGCCGGGCCTCCTCCAGCCCCCTGGCGTGCACCTGGAGGGACGGCCCGAGCTGGACGTCGACGAGGACGTCGCCGCGCCAGACGTCCAGGGCCTGCCCGAACAGTTCGGCGGCGCGGTGGTCGTGGCCGCGGTCCTGGGCGCGCTGCCCCTCGCGGACCAGCATGCCGAAGCGGTAGACGTCCACGTCGTCCGGGCAGACCTCCAGCTCGTAGCCGTAGTCGTAGGTCTTGAGGATGCCCCGGGCCGCCGTGAGCGATCCGACGCCCGGGACGAGGCCGAGGGCCTTGCGGATGTGCAGGACGTAGGTCTGCAGGGTGGAGCCGGCGGTGGCCGGCGGGTCGCTGTGCCACAGCTCCTCTATGCAGGCGGCGGCCGACGTCACCCGGTTCGCGTTGAGCACCAGCAGGGCCAGCAGCTGTTTGGGTTTGGGGGCGGTCGGTAAGAAACTGCGCCCGCCCGACTCCAGTGTCAGCGGCCCGAGGACTCCGAATTCCATACTCATCGATTCCCAACACCTTCCGATTCGCCCAGCGTCACAGGAGAGGTAACTGTGCCGAACCGGATTCGAGTCGGGCAGGAAGCCGCGCGACGACTGGATCCGACGATTCGACAGATGGCGGTGCTTGAATATGTGATGTGTTCCCACACGACTCTAGCTTCACGCAAAGCCTCAGGTCCAGTGCCCACAGCATGATCCGACCCCTCGTCCGAAATGATCGGACCTGACCGATTACGCGCCGCGCTTTGCACGGGTTGACCGGGCGCAACATTCCGGAAAGAAATGCTCCCTTTCCCACCGGATCTCCAGTCGTTCTCCATCCGGACCGGCCAGAGTGACGCCGTCCGGAGCCGACGGAAGGCCCCGCACCCGGCCCCGCCGCCGCGGCGGGCCCGGCCGACCACCCTGGGGAGAGACGATGAGCGATCAGCCCGTAGCACTGGTGACCGGTTCCTCGTCCGGGATCGGCGCGGCCGTGGCCCGGCGGCTGAGCGCGGAGGGCTACCGCGTGGCGGTCAACTCGGCCAGGTCCGCCGAGGCCGGGCGCGCCGTGGCCGCGAGCCTGCCGGACGCCGTCCACCTGCAGGCCGACATCTCGGACGCGGACGCGGCCCGGCGGCTCGTGGAGGACGTGGTCACGCACTACGGCCGGCTCGACGTCCTGGTGAACAACGCCGGTACCACCCGGATCATCGCGCACGACGACCTGGCGGCGGCCACCCCGGAGGTCTGGCGCGAGATCCTCGACGTCAACCTGATCGGCACCTGGCAGGTCACGGTCGCGGCGGTGCCGCACCTGAAGGCCGGCGGCGACGGGTCGATCGTCAACATCACCTCGATCGCCGGCTCGCGGCCGGCCGGCAGCTCGATCCCGTACGCCGTGAGCAAGGCCGCCCTCGAACACCTCACCCGGCTGCTCGCCGCCACCCTGGGGCCGGAGCTGCGGGTGAACGCCGTCGCCCCCGGCCTGATCGACACCGACTGGACGGCGCCCCTGACCGGGCCCCGGGAACAGGTCGCCGCCCTCGCCCCGCTGCGCCGGATCGGCACCGCGGACGACGTCGCCGCCGCCGTGCTCGGCCTCGTCCGGTCGCCCTACACCACCGGCAGTGTGCTGCTCGCCGACGGCGGCGTGCACCTGCGCTGAGCGCGCGGCCCGGGACGAGCCCCCGCAGCCCGCACCGCCCCCACCCCGCCACGAACAGGGAGAGAAGCGTGAACCACCCCGTCATCCGCGACGTCCGGCACACCATCGACATCGCGGCGCAGCCCCGGCTGGTCCACCGGCTGCTCGCCGACGCCGTCCAGTGGCCGGAGCTGTTCCCGCCCACGGTGCACGTGGAGCGCACGGCGCTCGACGGCGGCCGGGAGCAGCTGCGCATCTGGGCCCTGGCCGGGGAGGAGGTGCGGGCCTGGACCTCCGAGCGCCGGATCCTCCCCGCGGAGCTGGCCATCGACTTCGTCCAGCAGCAGAGCGCCGCGCCGGTCGCCGCCATGAGCGGGCGCTGGGAGATCGGTGAACTGCCGGACGGGGGAAGCCGGGTGGTCCTCACCCACCGCTTCAGCGCGGTCGGCGACGACCCCGCGAGCCTGGCCTGGATCGAGGAGGCCACCGACCGCAACAGCGGTACCGAACTCGCCGCGCTGCGCAGCGCGGCCGAACGGCACCGGGAGGGCTCCGCGCTGCGGCACTCCTTCGAGGACTCGGTCGTCATCCGGGCCTCCGCGCAGGAGATCTACGACTACCTCTACCGGGCGGACCTGTGGCCGCAGCGGCTGCCGCACGTCGCGCGGGTCGAACTGACGGAGAGCCGGCCCGGCCGCCAGCTGCTGGAGATGGACACGCGCTCCCCCGACGGCAGCGCGCACACCACCAGGTCGGTCCGGATCGGACTGACGCCGCACACCCTGGTCTACAAGCAGACGCTGCTGCCCGCCGCCTTCACCGCGCACACCGGCCGCTGGACGCTCGCACCGGAGCCCGGGGCCGGACCGGGCGCCACCCGCGCCACCTCGCACCACACCGTCGTCCTCGACCCGGAGCAGATCCTCGGCCTGCCCGGGGTGGACAGCCTCCAGCAGGGCCACGACGTCGTCCGGCACGCCCTGGGCACCAACAGCCTGACCACGCTCAGGGCGGCCAAGGCCCATCTGGAGAAGGCGGCCTCGCTCGCCTGAGCAGCGCCGCACGCCGGCCCGGGACGGCAGCACCCGGGCCGGCGGCGGTCGGGCCGGCAGCCGGTCAGGCCGACTCGCGGATCACCAGTTCCGTCCGGAGGATCACGGTGGCCGGCTCCTCGCCGGTGATCTGCGCGAGGAGCAGGCGGACCATCTCGTCGCTGATCCGGTCCCACGGCTGGCGGACGGTGGTCAGCGAGGGGCGGGTGGCGAGGGCGATCGGCGAGTCGTCGAACCCGCCCACCGCGACGTCGCCCGGGACGGAGCGGCCGGCCCGCTCCAGGGCGGCGAGGGCGCCGTCCGCCATCAGGTCGGAGGCGACGAAGACGGCGTCCAGGTCGGGTGCGGCGGCGAGCAGCCGCGTTATGGCGGCCTCGCCGCCGGCCCGGCTGTAGTCGCCGACCGCGACCAGCCGCTCGTCGTACCCGATGCCGTACTCGCCGAGCACCTCGCGGTAGCCGTAGAGGCGCTCGACGCCGCCGGGCGTGTCCTGCGGGCCGGCGATGGTGGCGACCCGGCTGCGGCCGGAGTCGAGCAGGTGGCGGACCATGTCCTTGGCGCCCTCGCGGTCGTCGGCGGCCACGTAGGCCACCCGCCCGCGCTGGCCGAGCGGCTTGCCGCAGGACACCACCGGGACGGCGGCCTCGCGCAGCTGCTCGATCATCGGGTTGCCGCTGTGCGAGGAGACCAGCAGGACGCCGTCCACGTGCCCGGCGGCGAGGTAGCGCGCGACCCGGCGGCGCTCCGCCTCGTTGCCGGCCGTCATCAGCAGCAGCGGGATGTCGTGCTCGCCCAGTGCGGCCGTGCAACCCCGGAGCAGCGTGGTGAAGTTGGGGTCCTCGAAGAAGCGCTCCTGCGGTTCGGTGAGCAGGAAGGCGACCGAGTTGGACCGCTGCGTCACCAGGTTGCGGGCGTGCCGGTTGACGACGTACCCGAGCTTCCTGATCGCGGCGTTCACCGCGGCCAGCGCGGCCGGGCTGACGTTGTGCCCGCCCTGGAGGACGCGCGAGACGGTGCCGCGCGAGACGCCGGCCTCGGCGGCCACGTCGTGGATGGTCGGTGGCCGCCGGGTCTTTCCGGCGGGCCGGGCCCGGGGCGCGGGTTCCGTCATGGTCGGTTCCTCGGGGAGTGGTGCTGACGCGAACGGTGGTGGCGAGAAGGGTACTGGCGGACGGTCAGGACTTTACGGCCCCGGAGAGCAGATCCATGCGCCAGTAGCGCTGGAGTCCCAGGAACAGGGCGATCAGCGGAACGATGGAGAGCAGCGCGCCGGTGATCACCAGGGTGTAGAGGGCCGGCGCGTTGGCGCCCTGCTGGAGCAGCGAGAACAGGCCGACGGTGACCGGGAACTTGTGGTCGTCGCCGAGCATGATGTACGGCAGCAGGAAGTTGTTCCAGATCGCCACGAACTGGAACAGGAAGACCGTGACCAGCCCCGGCACCATGATCGGCAGCGCGACGCTGCGGAACAGCCGGAACTCGCGCGCGCCGTCCACCCGGGCGGCCTCGATGATCTCGTCCGGGATGGCGGCGGCCGCGTAGATCCGGGCCAGGTAGATGCCGTACGGGCTGACGATGCTGGGCAGCAGCACCGACCAGTAGCTGTCGGCCAGGCCGGCCTTGGACATCAGCAGGTACTGCGGCACGGCGAGGGTGACCGGCGGCATCAGCACGCCAGCCAGCAGGATGTTGAAGATCGCGTTGCGGCCCTTGAACCGGTACTTGGCGAGGGCGTAGCCGGTGACGCCGGACAGCGCGGCGGACAGCAGCGCGCCGACGCCCGCGTAGAGGGCGGAGTTGGCCAGCCACTGCCAGTACACGCCGTCGCGGTAGGCGGACAGCTCGGCGAGGTTGTCGAGCAGGCCGCTGCCGGGGGCGAAGGTGAAGGTGGTGAACAGCTCCCCGCTGCTCTTGGTGGAGGCCATCACCACCCAGATGATCGGGATCAGGCAGTAGACCGCGCCGAGGAACAGGATCAGGGTGGGGAGCCAGGCGGTGCGGCGGCGCGGGGCGGGCCGGGTGCCGGTGGCGGTCCCCGGTGCGGGCGCGGTCCGGCGGCGTTCCGCCAGGGAGGTAGCCATCTCAGTTGCCTCCGTCGGAGCGCTTGTTGACCAGCTTCAGGAAGCCGAAGGACAGGAGCAGGGTCGCCGTGGCGATGACCACCGAGGTCGCGGCGGCGGAGTAGATGTCGCCCTGGACGAAGGCGTCGCGATAGACCTTCATCAGCGGGCTCCAGGTGGAGCTCATGCTGTTGGTCATCGGCTTGAGGGTCATCGGCTCGCTGAACACCTGGAGAGTGGCGATCATCGAGAAGAAGAAGGTGAGCACCAGCGAGGGCATCACCATCGGGATCTTGATCTTCAGCGCGATCTGCAGCTCGGAGCAGCCGTCCAGCCGGGCGGCCTCGTAGAGGTCGGTCGGGATGGCGCGCAGCGAGGTGTAGATGACGATCATGTTGAAGCCGGTGCCGCCCCAGACCGCGATGTTGGCGAGCGCGACGAACAGCCCGTTGCCGTGCAGCAGGTCCGGGCCGCTCATGCCGGCCTTGGTCAGCAGGAAGTACCCGGGGCTGACCGTCGGCAGGTAGAGGAAGCCCCAGAGCAGCGAGGCGACGATGCCCGGGACGGCGTACGGCAGGAAGATCGCCAGCCGGGAGAACGGGCGCAGCCGCACGCGCGGGGTGTCCAGCAGCAGGGCGAGCAGCAGGGCGCCGCCGAGCATGGTCGGCACCAGCAGGGCCCCGTACAGCAGGGTGCGGCCGGAGCCGGCGAGCAGTTCGGGGTCGGTGAGCGCGCTGGTGTAGTTGGACAGCCCCGCCCACACCTCCGTCCGGGCGTGCGAGCCGAGGCCGAGGCCCGAGACGCGCACGGCACGGAAGCTGAGGTAGATCGCGTACCCGATCGGCAGCGCGAAGAACAGCGCGAACAGGCTGACGGCGGGCGTGAGGAAGGCGTACGGGGCCAGGCGCCGGGCGGGCCTGGTGGAGGGGGGCGCCGGTGCGGCCATGGCAGTCCTCGGTTCAGGGGGTACGGGCCCCGGGGCTGCGCTGCGGCAGCCCCGGGCTGGTGGGCGGGTACGTCCGGGCGGGTCAGCCCTCGGTCTTGAAGCCGTTCTTCTTCAGGTCGGCGACGGTGGCCTGCTGCATCGCGGTCAGCGCGGCGGAGAAGTCGCTCTTGTCCTGGGCGGCCTTGCCGAAGGCGTCCTTGAAGGTGGAGTACGCGACGTTGACGTTCGGGCCCCAGGCGGCGGGGGCGGTGTTCTTCGCGATCTCGGCGGCCTTGGTGTAGAAGTCCGGCTGGTTCGAGAAGAACTCGGGCGCGGTGGCGAGGGCGTCACCGGTCTGCGCGGCGGTGGCCGCCGGGTAGATGCCGGCCTCCTTGACGAGCGCGGAGACGGCCTGCGGGTCGGTGTTCAGCCAGGTGGCGAACTGGGCGGCGGCGTCGGCGTGGCCGGCCTTGGCGGCGCCGGTGGTGACACCGGTGGTGGAGCCGCCCCAGCTGCCGGTGACGGCCTCGCCGGCGTTCCACTGCGGGAGCGGGGCCATCGCCCACTTGCCCTTGGTGTCCGGCGCCGAGCCGGTGAACACGCCGGGCGCCCACACCGCGCTGACCCAGGCGATCTGGCTGCCGTCGTTCAGCGCCTTGCTCCAGGCCGGGGTGTACATCGGCTGGTTGTCGATCGCCCCCTCCTTGACCAGGCCGCCCCAGAAGTCGGCGACCTTCTTGCTCGCCGCGTCGTCGATGCCGACCTTCCAGGTCTCGCCGGAGCTGGTCCACCACTTGGCGCCGGCCTGCTGGGCGAGTCCGGCGAACAGGCCGGAGTCGTTGGAGGAGAAGGTGGTGAGCGCCTTGGCCGGGTCCTTCTGCTTGAGCTGGCGGGCGGCGTCGGCGAACTCGGCCCAGGTGGTCGGCACCTTGAGGCCGTACTGCTGGAAGAGGTCCTGGCGGTAGTAGAGGGCGAGCGGGGCGGTGTCCTCGGGGATCGCGTAGACCGCGTCGGAGCCGAGGGTCACCTGCGACCAGACACCGGCCGCGAACTTGTCCTTGGTACCGCCCGCCTGCTTGGCGATGTCGGCGAGCACGTCGTTGCTGACCAGGGTCGGCAGCGCCTGGTACTCGGCCTGGAGCAGGTCGGGGGCGTTGCCCGCCTTGGCGGCGGTGATGGTCTTGGTGACCAGGTCGTCACCGGAGGCCTGCTTCTGGACGCTGACCTGGATGTCGGGGTGGGACTGGTTCCAGATCTCGGCGACCTTGTCCATGTTGGGCGTCCAGGACCAGAAGGTCAGCTTCACCGGGCCGGCGGCGGGCTTGGCGGCTGCGTCGCCGCTGCCTCCGCTGCTGCCGCAGGCGGTGAGGGCGAGCGTGCCGGCGAGTGCGGCTGCTGCGGCGATGGCGAGGCGACGGTGCATGGATCCTCCCGAGGATCACGGCTGAGTCAGTGGGGTGGCTGGAGCTCTGGATTGCACAGGGGGTTCGCACATGGGGGGAGCGCGCCGACAGGCGGCCGGTGGAGAACCGGCCGGGCGAGTTATCGACCGCGGCGGCTTGTGCACGTTCACAGTACGGAAACCCGCCGGACACTTGTCAATCCCCGCAGTCATACGGTTATCTATGCGAAACACAACGACCCGGCGACTGTGCACGTGCACAGTCCGCACGGACCGCCGGGTCATCGTCGTGACAGAGCGCCGAGCCATCGCCGTTCGCATACCTGCCTGATGGAGCACCCATGGATCACCGGCCGACCAGTGAGAACACCCCGGCCGTGGCGCCGCGCCCCACGACCGGGCCCACCTGGCCGGCCGGTCTGGACGCGCTCGCCTACGGCGGCGACTACAACCCCGAGCAGTGGCCGGAGGAGGTCTGGCCGGAGGACGTCCGGCTGATGCGCGAAGCCGGCGTCACCATGGTCAGCGTCGGCATCTTCTCCTGGTCGCTGCTGGAGACCGAGCGCGGGCAGTACGAGTTCGGCTGGCTCGACCGCCTGCTGGACCTGCTGCACGAGGCCGGCATCCGCGTCGACCTCGGCACCCCCACCGTCGTACCGCCCGCCTGGTTCTACCGCGAGCACCCCGAGGCACTGCCGGTCTCCCGCGAGGGCGTCCGCTACGAGTTCGGCGGGCGCGGTGCGATCTGCCACAGCTCGCCCGCCTACCGGGCCGCGGCCGCCGCCATCACCGAGCAGCTCGCGCTGCGCTACGCCGGCCACCCCGCGCTCGCCCTGTGGCACGTCCACAACGAGTACGGAGTGCCGGTCAGCGCCTGCTACTGCGAGGAGTCCGCCGGGCACTTCCGGCGCTGGCTCGCCAACCGGTACACCACCGTCAAGGAGCTCAACGAGGCCTGGGGCACGGCCTTCTGGGGCCAGCACTACAACCGCTGGGACGACGTCCGCCCGCCCCGGCTCACCCCCACCGCCTGCAACCCCGCCCAGCAGCTCGACTGGGCGCGCTTCACCAGCGACGCCATGCTGGAGAACTTCCGCAGCGAGCGCGACATCCTGCACCGCCTCGCCCCCGGCATCCCGGTCACCACCAACTTCATGACCGCGCTCTCGCAGTGCGAGTCGGTCGACTACTGGGCCTGGGGCCGCGAGGTCGACATCGTCTCCAACGACCACTACCTGGTCGCGGAGGCGGAGCGGAACCACGTGAACCTCGCGATGTCCGCCGACATCACCCGCTCGGTGGCCGGCGGCAAGCCCTGGCTGCTGCTGGAGCACTCCACCGGCGCCGTCAACTGGCAGCCCCGCAACATCGCCAAGCGCCCCGGCGAGCTGGCCCGCAACAGCCTCGCCCACGTGGCCCGCGGCTCCGAGGGCGCGATGTTCTTCCAGTGGCGGGCCTCGCGCTACGGCACCGAGAAGTTCCACTCCGCGATGCTCCCGCACGCCGGCACCGACAGCCGGATCTGGCGCGAGGTCGTCGCCCTCGGCTCCGACCTGACCTCGCTGGGCGCCGTCCGCGGCAGCCGGGTCGTCGCCGACGCGGCGATCCTCTGGGACTGGCAGTCCTGGTGGGCGCAGAAGCTCGAATGGCGCCCCAGTGTCGAACTCGACGCCCGCGAGCGGGCCGACGCCTGGTACGCGGCCGGCTACGACCGCCACCTCACCCTCGACTTCGCCCACCCCGAGGCCGCCGACCTGAGCGCCTACCCCCTGGTGCTCGTCCCCGCGCTCTACCTGATGACGGAGGCGGCCAGCCAGAACCTGCGCCGCTACGTGGAGGGCGGCGGCACCCTCGTCGTCTCGTACTTCTCCGGCATCGTCGACGAGCACGACACCGTCCACGCAGGCCCGCACCCGGGCGCACTGCGCGACGTACTCGGCCTCACCGTCGAGGAGTTCGGCCCGCTGCGGGCCGGCGAGACGGTCCGGCTGACCGGCGACGGACCGGAGCTGACGGGGGACGGCTGGTCCGAGTGGGTCGTCCCGCGCGGCGCCGATACCCTCTGGTCGTACGCCGACGGCCCCGCCGCCGGGCACCCGGCCGTCACGCGGCACGCGCTGGGCTCCGGCTCCGCCTGGTACGTCTCCAGCCGGCTGGACGCCGCCGGACTCGACACCGTACTGGCCCGCGCCGCCGCCGAAGCCGGCCTGCCGGAGCGCGGACTGCCCCGCGACGTCGAGGTGGTGGAGCGGGCCGGCGAGCTGGGCCGGTACCTCTTCGCGATCAACCACACCGGCACGGACGCCCGGATCCCGCTGCCCGGCGACGGCGTCGAACTGCTCACCGGCACCGCCGTCAGCGCCTTCCTGGACGTCCCCGGCAACTCCACCCGGGTCGTCCACCTCTGACCACTCAGGACGTCCACCCCCTGTGACGGCCGCCCCCACCTCTGACGGCCGCCCCCACCTGTGAGGGCCGCCCAGGCCGTCCACCACCGACCACCTGCCGGAGCCGTCGAGGGTCAGCTCCGGCAGGTCCCTCCGACCGACGCACCCCACGCCGCCGGTCGGACGCGGGGAGCCCGCCGCTGCCCCAGCGGACTCCCCGCCCACCCGCACCACCCCCACCCTCGGGCACCACCTCCCCCACCCCCCTCATCGCCAAGGATGACGATGCACCAGGGATTCAAGCGCCTGCTGACCACCAGCGCCGCCACCACGCTCCTCGCCTCCGCCGCCGTCGTCGCGCTCCCGGCCTCCGGGGCGCAGGCCGCGACCACACTCACCAACGCCGGTTTCGAGACCGGCAGCGCGGCCACCGCCACCCCGGCCGGCTGGTCCACGTACTCAGCCGCCGGCCAGAACAGCGCCTCCTACACCGAGGCCGGCGGGCACGGCGGCTCGTACCGGCTGACCCACTGGTCGGCCAGTGCCTACAAGGTCCAGACGTACCAGTACCTTTCAGGCCTGACGAACGGCACCTACACCCTGACCGCCTGGGTCCGCTCCAGCGGCGGCCAGAACTCCGCCTACCTCGCCCTGAGCAACTGCGGCGGCGCCGAGCAGCGGACCGACCTGCCGCCCACGCCGAACGGCGCCTGGATCCGGCTGGTCACCTCGGTCGCGGTCACCGGCAACCAGTGCACCATCAGCATCAACTCCGATGCCAACGCCGGGAACTGGCTGAACGTCGACGACCTCTCGTTCACCGCCGGATCCACCGGGCTGTCCGCCCGCGGGGTGGACGTCTCCACGCTCAGGAAGAGCGAGGACAAGGGCGGCCTCTACAAGAACTCCGCCGGCACCACCGGGGACGCCCTGGGCATCCTGCACTCCGCCGGGGCCGACTACGTCCGGCTCAAGGTCTGGGTCAACCCGGCCGACGGGTACAACACCAAGACCCAGGTGCTGGCGATGGCCAAGCGCGCGAAGGCCCTCGGGATGAAGGTCCTGATCGACTTCCACTACTCGGACAGCTGGGCCGACCCGGGCAAGCAGACCAAGCCCGCCGCCTGGTCCGGCTACACCCTCGCCCAGCTCAAGACCGCCGTCTACAACCACACCTACGACGTGCTGAACGCCCTGAAGGCCCAGGGCACCACGGCCGACATGGTGCAGATCGGCAACGAGATCAACGGCGGCATGCTCTGGTCCGAGGGCTCCACCGCCAACTGGACCAACCTCTCCGCACTCCTCACCCAGGGCGCCAACGCGGCCAAGGCGGTGAGCAGTTCGACGAAGGTCGCGCTGCACCTGGCCAAGGGCGGCGACGACGCCGGCGCCCGGACGTTCTTCGACAACGCCGTCTCGTACGGCGTGCCGTTCGACGCCATCGGGCTCTCCTACTACGGCTACTGGCACGGTCCGCTGAGCGACCTGCAGACCACCCTCGACGACGTCGCCGCCCGCTACAACAAGCAGGTCTTCGTCGCCGAGACGGCCTACCCCTTCACGCTCGCCAACGACGACGGGCTGGAGAACAACGTCGCCACCGCCTCCCAGCTGGTCGCCGGCTACGACGCCACCCAGGCCGGCCAGGCCGCCAACTTCCGCGACGTGCTCAACGTGGTGGAGGCCGTCCCGAACGGCAAGGGCCTCGGCGCCTTCTACTGGGAGCCGACCTGGACGGCCGTCACCGGCAACGGCTGGGACCCGGCCGACGCCACCTCGGCCGACGCCTGGGAGAACCAGGCGCTGTTCGACTACAGCGACAAGCCGACCGCCGCGATGAGCTGGCTGAACCACCGCTGACCCGGCGGCTGCGGCCTCCGTACGGTGTGGGCCGTACGGGGGCGGCAGCATGCCGCCGTCCGGGTGCCGCCGGGCGCCTCGGGTGTGTCCGGCCGCGCGCCGCGCGCCGCCCCGGCTACGTTCGGGGGCCGGGTGTCCGGGCTGCGCGGGAGGTGCGGAATGCCGTCGAGTCGCCGGGTACTGCTGGCCGGACTGACCGGGCTGGCCGGTACGGTGCTCGCGGGCTGCGGTCCGTCCGAACGCCCGGTGCCGGCCCTGCCGCCGGCGGCGCCCTCGCCCTCGCTCCACCCCTCCCCCTCCCCCTCCCCCTCGCCCGCTGCCGTTCCGCCGCCCGCCGGCGTCACCCGGGCCGACGTGGTCACCCGCTACGGGCAGACGGCGCCGACCGGTTGGGGCTTCGACGCACCGGGAGTCGTCACCCGGCTGCCGACGTCCGAGCGGGTTGTCGCGCTCACCTTCGACGCCTGCGGCGGCCCGCAGGGCAACGGCTACGACGCGGCACTGGTCGACTCCCTGCGGCAGCACGGCGTGCCGGCCACCCTGTTCCTCAACTCCCGCTGGATCGAGGCGAATCCGCCGATCGCCCGACAGCTCGCGGCCGACCCGCTGTTCGAGATCGCGAACCACGGCACCGCCCACCGCCCGCTGTCGGTCACCGGCCGCTCCGCCTACGGCATCGACGGCACCCGGGACGCGGGCGAGGTCTACGACGAGATCGCGGGCAACCGGGCCGTCCTCACCGAACTGCTCGGCCACCCGCCCCGGTTCTTCCGCTCCGGCACCGCCTACCTGGACGAGGTGGCCGCCCGCATCGTCACCGACCTGGGCGAACGCTTCGCCGGCTTCACGGTCAACGGCGACGGCGGCGCCACCTTCACCCCGGACCAGGTCCACCGGGCCGTCACCACCGTCGGCCCCGGCGCCGTCGTCCTCGCCCACCTGAACCACCCGACCGGCGGCACGGCCGGCGGAATGGCCACGGCGATCCCGCACCTACTGGCCGACGGCTACCACTTCGTCCGCCTCTCGGACGGCGCACCCTGACCCGCCAGGAAGCCCGAACCTCCGCACCCGGCAACCTCAGTGGTGCGGACAGCTGAGGTTGCGCCTGCTCAGGCGCGAGACATGGCCGCCCGGCCCGCGCAGGTCGTTCGCCATCACCCAGCGCATCCATCCGGTGATGGCCGCCACCACGGCGGCCAGCAGGGCGGGCAGCAGGACGTCGAGCGGGTTGCTCGCCCCCTCCTCCAGCACCTGGCCGCCGACCGCGAAGACCCTCCCCCCGAGCACGATGACCGCCACCGATGCGACGACTGCGAGGACGAGCCAGGCCCAGCGCCGCACCGTGGCCGCGCGGGTACCCGCCGCCGAGGGCGCGAGCGGCAGGTGGCAGCTGGGGCACCGGAGGGCGCTCGCCTGCTGCCGCTGCGCCGACTGCTTGCTGTCGTGGGGTTGGGCCGAGGCCCGGTACGGGTCTTCGTCCTGGAAGCTCCGGGCGGTGAACCGCCCGCCCCTGTCCCTCGGTCGCTCGCTCAAGTCCTCAGCCCCCTCGGCCCCCTCGGCCGTCTGCCCCGGCCCGGCGGCTCCCCGGCCCGGGCCGCCCTCCGGTGCATCCTTCCCGGCCTGCGGGGTTCGCAAGCTCCGCCGGAACGACGAGACCCCGGACCCGACGTCGTTGTCGGGTCCGGGGCGCTGAACCAGTGCTTCGGGTGCACCGGTTGCTCTCGGGCCGGTTGCTCACAAGGGGATTGCTCTCGGGCCGGCTACTCACAGGGGGCTTGCCCTCAGGCCGGCTGCTCCCGGGCGAGCCGGCCGCGCGCTGCCGCCGGGCCCGCCAGCAGGCGGATCTCCTCCGGCGGCTGCCTGCGGTCGCGGAGGATGAGCAGGCCGTCGACCAGGTAGGTGTAGGTGTCCCAGCCGAGCCGCTCCCCGGCGATCCGGGCCGCCCGCCGGGTGGCGGGGATGGGCCCGAGCCGGGTGGCGGTGTGCACGGGTATGGTCACGTTCCCGTAGTAGCCGCCGAGTTCGGCCCGGACGGACTGCTTCATCAGCTTCTCCAAGAAGCCCACCAGTTCCAGGAACCTGAGCTTCTGCGCTTCTCGCGTCGTCGGCATCGTGGTGAACCCCCTTGTTCAGCAGACTACTTGACGGATCCCGCGGTGAGTCCGGAGACGACCTGGCGCTCGATGATCGCGAACAGGACGACGACGGGCAGGATCGCCACGACCGAGCCGGCGAACAGGTAGTTCCACTGGACGGTGTAGTTGCCGATGAAGTTGTTGATGCCGACCGTCAGCGGCTGGCTCTCGGGGACGGTGGTGAGGCGCAGACCCATCACGAACTCGTTCCAGGCCGAGATGAAGGTGAAGATCAGCGCGGTGACGATGCCGGGCATGGCCAGCGGGATGGTGACCCGCCGCAGCGCGCCGACCCGGCCGAGACCGTCGATCTGGGCGGCCTCCTCCAGTTCGACGGGGATGGAGGAGATGTAGGCGGTGAGGATCCAGATCGCGAACGCCAGGTTGAAGGCGGCGTTGCAGATGATCAGCGTCCAGACCGAGTTGAGCATGTCGAACTGGTAGAACTCGCGGTACAGGCCGACCAGCAGCGAGGTCGGCTGGAACATCTGGGTGACCAGGACGAGGAGCAGGAAGAGCTTGCGTCCGCGGTACTTGATGCGGGCGGTGTAGTACGCGGCGGGCAGGGCGACGAGCAGCACGAGCAGGGTGGAGCCGGCCGCGACGAGCAGGGTGACGCGCAGGTTGCCGCCGAGCGTGGAGTCCGTCCAGACCTTGATCAGGTTGGACCACTCGAAGTGGCTGGGCAGGTAGGTGGCGTCGCGCAGTTCGTCGGCGGGCCGCAGCGCGGTGACCACCATCTCCAGGTACGGGAGCAGGAAGAGCGCGGCCAGCAGCCAGGCGACGGAGGCGATCACCAGCGTGCGCGGGCGGATCGTCCGGCGTGCCCTGGCGGCAGGGGCGGCGGCCGTGGGGCGGGCCGCGGAGGCCGGGGCGGGCGCGGTGGCGGTGGTGGGCTGAGGCATCAGTTCTCCTCCTGGTTCCAGCGGCTGACCTTGAGGAAGACCAGGACCATGAGCACGACCAGGCCGAAGTTGATGACGGACATGGCCGCGGACTCGCCGATGTCGGTGTTCATCAACTGGAAGGCGAAGACGGTGCTGGTCGCGGTGCCGCTGTTCGGGCCGCCCTGGGTCATGCCCCAGATGACGGGGAAGGAGTTGAAGACGTTGATCAGGTTGATCACCAGGCCGACCAGCAGCGCCGGGCGCAACAGCGGCAGCGTGATCAGCCGGTACGTCTGCCAGGGGCCGGTGCCGTCGACCTTGGCGGCCTCGTAGACCTCGCCGGGCACGGTCTGCAGGCCGGCCAGGATGGTGTAGGTGGTGAACGGGAGCGAGACGAAGACCGCGACCAGGATCATCCAGGGCTTCGCGGAGCCGGGCTCGCCGAGCCAGTCCTGCGGGGAGTCGATGATGTGGAGGTCGGTGAGCACGGTGTTCAGGACACCGGCGGTGCGGTCCAGCATCCACTTGAAGCCGATGGCGGTCATCAGCACGGACGCGGCCCAGGGGGCGATCAGCGCCCAGCGGGTGAGCCGGCGGCCGGGGAAGTTCTGGTTGAACAGCTGCGCCAGGGCGAGGGAGAGCACCATGGTGAGGATGACGACGGCGACGGTCCACACGACCGTCCAGCCGAGCACCGGCAGGAAGTCGGGCTCGTCGAAGAGCTTGCGGTACTTGTCGAAGCCTGCGGAGCCGCGGACGAAGCCGGTGGTGCTGATGCGCAGGAACGAGGTGTGGACCATCTCGTAGACGGGCCAGAGCACCACGAACAGGATCAACAGAATGGCCGGGGCGATCCAGGGCAGCGGACCGAGCCGGGCCAGGCCGGAGCGCCTGCCCGCCGGAGTGCCCCGGCGTGCCCGGTCGGCACCGGGCTCGGCGGTCTTGAGCGACACGGGGTAAGGCCTTCCCTTGGTGTGCGGCGGTGTGGGCCGGCACACGGTGTGCGGTGCGGGGCGCGGTGCCCGGGCTGCTCTGCGCGGGCTGCGCCTTGCACGGAGGAGGAGAGGTGGGGCTGCGTCGGGCCGGTGCCGGCGTGACGGCCGGCACCGGGCACATATAAAAAAAAAAA
>NZ_JBHUWW010000172.1:0-15663 GCF_042669755.1 Kitasatospora sp. NPDC057223
GGCGCAGGCCGCACCGGGCCGCGGTGACGCCGTGCCCGCACCCGGCCGGGCACCCGGCCCGCCGGTCGGGGCCCGCGCCCGGGCCGGCGCGGAGCGCCCCGGGCAGGCCCGGCGGCCGTACGGCCAGCCCGTCACCGCGCCGATGCCCCGCCCCGAGACCGCGCACACCACCCGCCCGATGAGGGAGCGTCAGCCGACCCCGCCGCCGGGCCGCGGCGGCCCGCCCCGGGAGCGTCAGCACACCCCGCCGCCCGGCCGGCCGGGCGGGGCCCGGCAGCGGCTGCTGCGGCAGCGGGTGATCGTCTTCGTCACCGTCACCGTCGGGGTCGCGCTCGCCATCGCGGCGGCCCAGGGCTGCGAGAACCGCAACAACGAGGGCAGCGGGCGCCCCGGCACGGTCGTGGCCGCCACGGTCGCGGGCGGCCTCTCGGTGGACGGCGCCACCCAGTCACCGAGCACCCAGTCACCGGGCGTCCCCCCGCCGGGTGTCCAGTCACCTGCCACGCAGTCCTCCGCCGCGCTCGCCGCCGCCGTCCGCAGCGGCGCCCCGGCCTCCGACGGCGGCTTCGGCCCGGCCGCCGCCGCACTGCCCGCCGTGGACTGGCCCAACCGCAGCTTCACCGACCCGGCGGGCGGCGCGGGCATCCGGCTGCGCGACGGGCGGTCGGGGGCCGAAGGCCCGCAGGTCGCGCTCAGCTCGGTGCTCCCGGCCCAGTACCGGGGCGCACCGGCCGCCCTGGTGGTGCTGCGCCGGGCGGAGGGGTCGGTGCCGGTCGACCTGGTGCAGCTGTTCGGCTTCACCGGGGACTCCCCCGTGCCGCTGGCCGCCCGCGCCTCCGCGGCGAACCCGCAGGCGGTGGCGAGCTGGCGGATCGACAACGGGTCACTCGTCCGCGAGGAGCGGGTCGCGCAGACCGGCGCCGTCTCCTCCACCCGCTACTCGGTACGGGCCGACGGCACGCTGGAGGAGTCCTGGCCGGGCGCCGGGGTGTCGGGCGGCACCGGCGGCTGAGCCGCCTCCGGGCCCGCGCCCGGGGCGGTCAGCCCGCGGTGACGGTGTAGAAGGCGACGGCCGCCGCCGCGCCCACGTTGAGCGAGTCGATGCCGTGCGCCATCGGGATCCGCACCCACTGGTCGGCGGCGTCCAGCGCCCGGCGGGTGAGGCCGTCGCCCTCCGCGCCGAGCATCAGGGCCGCCTTCGGCAGCCGGTGCGGCGCCGCGTCGGCGAGCGGGACGGCGGCGTCGGCCGGGGTGAGCGCCAGCAGCCGGAAGCCCGCCTGCCGGACGGCGTCCAGCGCCGCCGGCCAGGGGTCGAGACGCGCGTAGGGGACGGCGAAGACCGCACCCATCGAGACCTTGACGGCCCGCCGGTAGAGCGGGTCCGCGCAGTCCGGGGAGAGCAGCACCGCGTCCATGCCGAGGGCGGCGGCGCTGCGGAAGATCGCGCCCAGGTTGGTGTGGTCGACCAGGCCCTCCAGGACGGCGACCCGGCGGGCGCCGCCCAGCACCTCGGCGGCCTCCGGCAGCGGCTTGCGCTCCATCGAGGCGAGCGCCCCGCGGTGCACGTGGTAGCCGGTGACCTGCTCGGCGAGGCCCGCCTCGACGACGTGGACGGGCGCGTCGGCGGCGGCGATGACGTCACCCATCACGTCCAGCCACTTCGGGGTCAGCAGCATCGACCGCATCCGGTACCCGGCCTCCAGCGCCCGGCGGATCACCTTCTCGCCCTCGGCGATGAACAGGCCCTCGGCGGGCTCGCGACGGCGGCGCAGTTCGACGTCGGTCAGGCCGGTGTAGTCGGCGAGGCGCGGGTCGGCGGGGTCGGTGACGGTGCGGGGTTCGGACACCCTGCGATCTTGCCCGCTCGGGGCGGCGAAGGCCAAACCGCGGCCGGAGCGGCGCCGGAACCCGTCCCCGCCGGCCCGTGTGCCCCTCTGGTCTGCCTGCCGCGGTGAGTGTAGACATGGCTTATGGCCCGTTTTCCGGGCCGGTCACGGGGGCACCCGGCCGACGGATCGGCCGGTGGCTCCCCGGACGACCGGCCTGAGCACGCGCGCGCACCACGCGATTCGCCGGGACGCCCCGGGAGCCCGTCAGCGAGGCGGACGCCGGGGCGGCGGTTCCGTGCGGCGTCCAGCGGGCTCACCGTGGCCGGGCAGGTCTTCGCACTGCAGGTCGTCGTCGTACTGCTGCTCGTCGGGGCGGCCGTGGTGGCCCTGGTGCTGCAGTCCGAGCGGGACAGCGTGGAGGAGGCCCGCACCCGCTCGGTCGCCGTGGCGCAGACCTTCGCGAACTCGCCCGGCATCGTCGAGGCACTCGCGAGTCCCGACCCGACCGCGATCCTCCAGCCGAAGGCCCAGTCCGTCCGGATCCAGACCGGGGTGGACTTCGTGGTGGTCATGAACACCGACGGCATCCGGTACACCCACCCGCTGCCGGACCGGATCGGGAAGAAGTTCGTCGGCACCACCGGGCCCGCGCTGGCCGGCGGGGTGGTCACCGAGCGGATCGTCGGCACCATCGGCCCGTTGGTGCAGGCCGTCGTCCCGGTGACCGCGCCCACCGGCCGGGTGGTCGGCCTGGTGTCGGCCGGGATCACCATCGACCGGGTCTCCAGTGCCTCCGACCGCCAGCTGCCGATCGTCCTCGGCGCCGCCGCGGGCGCCCTGCTGCTCGCCACCGGCGGGACGGCGCTGGTGAGCCGGCGGCTGCGGCGCCAGACGCACGGCCTGGACCCGGCCGAGATGACCAGGATGTACGAGCACCACGACGCGGTGCTGCACTCCGTCCGGGAGGGCGTGCTGATCCTCAGCGGCAGCGGCCGGCTGCTGCTCGCCAACGACGAGGCCCGCCGGCTGCTCGACCTGCCGCCGGACGCGGACGGCAGGCACGTCACCCGGGTCGGCCTCGCCCCGGCGATGGCCGGGCTGCTCGCCTCGGGCCGCGCCGTCACCGACGACGTGGTGCCCGCCGGCGGGCGGCTGATCGCGGTGAGCGTCCGGCCGACCGACCGCGACGGCGGGCCGGCCGGCAGCGTCGCCACCCTGCGGGACTCGACCGAGCTGCTCGGCCTGGCGGGCCGGGCCGACCTGGCGCGCGGGCGCCTGCGGCTGCTGTACGAGGCCGGGGTGAGCATCGGCAGCACGCTGGACGTGACCCGGACGGCCGAGGAGCTCGCCCAGGTGATGTCGCCCGCCTTCGCCGACTTCGTCACCGTCGACCTGGCGGAACAGGTGCTCGACGGGGACGAGCCGCCGGGCGGCAGCGCCGTCAGCCGGATGCGCCGGGCGGCGTTCGCCGGGGTGGCCGGGGTGGCCGAAGGGGCGCCGTTCAAGCCGGTGGGCGCGGTCGTCGACGTCGTCCCGGATTCGCACCTGGCGCGGAGCCTGGCCGGCGGGGAACCCGTCCTGGAGACGGACCTCGGGGCGGCCACCGCCTGGCGGAGCCAGGACCCGGCGGGCGCCGAGCGGATCCTGGCGTACGGGGTGCACTCACTGGTCCGGATCCCGCTGCGGGCCCGCGGGGTGCTGCTGGGCGTCGTCCGGTTCTGGCGCTCGGAGCGGGCCGAGCCGTTCGAGGAGGACGACCTGTCGCTGGCCGAGGAGCTGGTCGCGCACGCGGCGGTCTGCATCGACAACGCCCGCCGCTACACCCGCGAGCACGCGATGGCCGTCACGCTCCAGCACAGCCTGCTCCCGCGCAGACTGCCGCCGCAGGACGCGCTGGACGTCGCGCACCGCTACCTGCCGGCGCAGGCCGGGGTCGGCGGGGACTGGTTCGACGTGATCCCGCTGCCGGGGGCGCGGGTCGCGCTGGTGGTCGGCGACGTGGTCGGCCAGGGCCTGCACGCCGCCGCGACGATGGGGCGGCTGCGCACCGCGATCCACAACTTCGCGTCGCTGGACCTGCCGCCCGACGAGCTGCTCGGCCACCTGGACGAACTGGTCAACCGGATCGACCTGGACGAGTCGGCCAACCCCGGCGAGGTCGCCGTGACCGGCGCCACCTGCCTGTACGCGGTCTACGACCCGGTCTCCCGGCGCTGCACCCTGGCACGGGCCGGGCACCCGCCTCCGGCGGTGGTGCATCCGGACGGCACCGTCGAGTACCCCTCGCTGCCCGCCGGGCCGCCGCTGGGGCTGGCCGGGATGCCGTTCGAGACGGCGGAGCTGGAGCTGGCGGAGGGCAGCCTGCTGGTGCTCTACACCGACGGCCTGGTCGAGGACCGCACCCGGGACATCGACGTCGGCCTGGACCTGCTGCGCGACGCCCTGGCCCGGCCCGGCCGCAGCCCGGAGGAGACCTGCGCCGACGTCCTGGACGCGCTGCTGCCGGTACCGCAGACGGACGACATCGCGCTGCTGGTCGCCCGTACCAGGGGGCTGGCCGCCGACCGGGTCGCCGAGTGGGAGGTGCCCTCGGACCCGGCCGCCGTGTCCGGCGTGCGGGCGGCCGTCAGCCGGCAGCTGGCGCAGTGGGGCCTCGACGAGGCGGCGTTCGTCACCGAGCTGATCCTGAGCGAGCTGATCACCAACGCGATCCGCTACGCCAGCGGCCCGATCCGGGTACGGCTGCTCCGCGACCGCACGCTGATCTGCGAGGTCTCCGACACCAGCAGCACCTCGCCGCACCTGCGCTACGCGGCCAGCACCGACGAGGGCGGGCGCGGCCTCTTCCTGGTGGCCCAGTTCGCGGACCGCTGGGGCACCCGGTACACCGGCACCGGCAAGGTCATCTGGACGGAGCAGCCGCTGCGCTAGCCCGGGTGGAGTGCTCCACCCGGGCCGGAGGCATTACGGGTCAGGCCTTGAAGGCCGCTGCCAGGACGTCGACGACCTCGCCGATCACGATCACGGCGGGCGGGCGGACCTGCTCGGCGGCGACGGTCGCGGCGACGGTGCCCAGGGTCGCGTCGATCCGGCGCTGGCCCGCGGTGGTGCCCTCCTGGATGACGGCGACCGGGGTGGTGGCCGCCCGGCCGTGCTCGACGAGCTTGGCGGCGATCGCACCGATCTTGTCGACCGCCATCAGCAGGACGAGCGTGCCGCTCATCCCGGCGACGGCCTCCCAGTTGGTCAGCGAGCGCTCGTCCGGGCCGACGTGGCCGGAGATGACGGTGAACTCGTGGGTCATCCCCCGGTGCGTGACCGGGATCCCGGCCGCCGCGGGGACGCTGATCGAGCTGGAGATGCCGGGCACGACGGTGACCGGCAGGCCCGCCTCGGCGCAGGCCAGCAGCTCCTCGCCGCCGCGCCCGAAGACGTACGGGTCGCCGCCCTTGAGGCGGACCACGAACTTGCCCGCCCGGGCGTGCTCGATCAGGGTCCGGTTGATCGCCTCCTGCGCCATGAAGCGCCCGTAGGGGATCTTCGAGGCGTCGATCACCTCGACGTGCGGCGCCAGCTCCGCGAGCAGCTCGCGCGGGGCGAGGCGGTCGGCGACCACCACGTCCGCGTCGGCGAGCAGCCGGCGGCCACGCACGGTGATCAGGTCCGGGTCGCCGGGGCCGCCGCCGACCAGGGCGACACCGGGGGTGCGCTCGCGGTACTGCCGGGCGGCGAGCGAGCCGTCCCGCAGGCCGTCCACCACGGCGTTGCGCAGCGCGGCGGAGTGCCGGGGGTCGCCGGTCAGCACGGCGACGGTGACTCCGCCGTCGTGGCCGGAGGCCGGGGTCCAGGCGGTGGCGGCGGCCGCGTCGTCGCTGCGGGCGCAGAACACCCGCAGGCGCTCGGCCTCCGCGCTGACGGCGGCGTTCACCGCCGGGGCGTCGGTGGCGACCAGCACGTACCAGGTGTCGGCGAGGTCGCCCTCCGCGTAGGGACGGGCCTGCCAGGTCAGCTCACCGGCGTCCGCCATCGCCTGCACCGCGGGGGTGGTGGTCGGCGATATCAGCTGGATGTCGGCCCCGGCGGCGATCAGCGCGGGCAGCCGGCGCTGTGCGACCTGGCCGCCGCCGACGACGACCACGCGGCGGCCGGCGAGCAGCAGGCCGACCGGGTACGGGGTGCGGCCCTCGGTGCCGGGGTGCGGGTGGGGTGCCGGGTGCGGCTGCGGCGCTGGGGTGGGCGCGGTCATCGGCGGAGCTCCTGGGTGGGCGGGGCGGGGAGGGTTTTCACGGTGCGGTACGGCTCCCCGTCACCCGGCGCGCCCTCGGGCCGGGTGACGGGGTCCTGCAAGGCGGCGTCAGGCCTTCTCGGTGACTCCGGCGGAGTCGAACGTGGCTACATCGTGCATCGAACGGGCCGCACTCTGCACCAGCGGGAGCGCCAGCAGCGCGCCGGTGCCCTCGCCGAGCCGCAGGTCGAGGTCGATCAGCGGACGCAGTCCGAGCTTCGCCAGCGCGGCCTGGTGGCCGGGCTCGGCCGAGCGGTGGCCGGCGATGCACGCGGCCAGCACCTCGGGGGCGATGGCCTTCGCGGCCAGGGCCGCCGAGCCCGCGATGACGCCGTCCAGGATGACGGGCGTGCGCAGCGAGGCAGCGCCCAGCACGAAGCCCGCGATCGCGGCGTGCTCCAGGCCGCCGACGGCTGCCAGGACGCCGATCGGGTCGCTCGGGTCGGGCTGGTGCAGGGCCAGCGCGGCGCGGACCACCTCGATCTTGTGGGCGTGCATCGCGTCGTCGATGCCGGTGCCGCGGCCGGTGACCTCGGCCGGGTCGAGGCCGGCGAAGACCGAGATCAGGGCGGCCGAGGCGGTGGTGTTGCCGATCCCCATGTCGCCGGTGATCAGGATCTTGTTGCCGGCCGCGACGAGGTCGCGGGCGGTCTCGATACCGACCTCGATCGCCTTCAGCGCCTCCTCCCGGCTCATCGCCGGGCCCTGGGTCATGTCGTCGGTGCCGGGCTTCACCTTGCGGGGCAGCAGGCCGGTGGTCCGGCCGGACTGGATCGCGTCCGGCAGCTCGCTCTTCACGCCGACGTCGACGACGACGACCTCGGTGCCGATCTGCTTCGCGAAGGAGTTGATCACGGCGCCGCCGGCCAGGAAGTTGGCCACCATCTGCGCGGTGACCTCCTGCGGCCAGGGGCTGACGCCCTGGGCGTGCACGCCGTGGTCACCCGCGAAGATCGCCACGCAGCCGGGCTCGGGGATCGGCGGCGGGCACTTGCGGGAAAGCCCGCACAGCTGCGCCGAGATGATCTCCAGCATGCCGAGCGAACCGGCCGGCTTGGTCATCCGCTTCTGCCGGTCCCAGGCCTC
The DNA here is from genome assembly GCF_042669755.1 of Kitasatospora sp. NPDC057223. Taxonomy (NCBI): domain Bacteria; kingdom Bacillati; phylum Actinomycetota; class Actinomycetes; order Kitasatosporales; family Streptomycetaceae; genus Kitasatospora; species Kitasatospora sp. NPDC057223. The sequence goes on from NZ_JBHUWW010000172.1 coordinate 7,201, forward strand.
GCCGAGCGCCTTGGCGTCCAGCGGGCGGATGCCGCGCAGGGTGTCGGCGAGCAGGCTGTGCGGCTCCTCGCCGGGCAGGGCCCGGTTGCCGTACTGCTCCTCGTGGACGACCCAGGACAGCGGGCGCTTCTTCGCCCAGCCCTGCTGCTGCAGCTCCGGCTCGGCCGGGAACGAGTCGACGTACCCGACGCACAGGTAGGCCACGACCTCCAGGTGCTCGGGCAGGCCCAGCTCCCGGACCATCTCGTCCTCGTCGAAGAAGCTCACCCAGCCGACGCCGAGGCCCTCGGCGCGGGCGGCCAGCCAGAGGTTCTCCACCGCGAGGGCGGCCGAGTACGGGGCCATCTGCGGCTGGGTGTGCCGGCCGAGGGTGTGCCGGCCGCCGCGCGTGCGGTCGGCGGTGACCACGATGTTCACCGGCGTTTCGAGGATGGCCTCGATCTTGATTTCCTTGAACTGCTTCGCCCGGCCCTTGGGCAGCGAGTCGGCGTACGCCTCGCGCTGGCGCTCCGCCAGTTCGTGCATCCTGCGGCGGGTCTTGGCCGAGCGGATGACGACGAAGTCCCACGGCTGGGAGTAGCCGACGCTGGGCGCCGTGTGGGCCGCCTCCAGCACCCGGATCAGCACCTCGTGCGGGATCGGGTCGGGGCGGAAGCCGTTGCGGACGTCGCGGCGCTCGCGGATCACCTGGTGCACGGCCTCGCGGCCGGCCTCGTCGTACCCCGGCGCGGCCGGCGGACGCGGCTCGGCCTCTGCCTCGGCTTCCGCTCGGGCCACCACCTCGGCCTCTGCCGGTGCCGGTGCCTCGATGACGCCCTCGACGGTGTCGCCGCCGGTGCTGCCAGTGCTGCCGGTGCTGCCGGTGGTCTCGGTTCCGGCGATGGCCGTGCTCTCCTCGGTGTCGGGGTCCTGCTCGGCCGGCGCCTCGGCGACGACCGTCACGAGGCCGGCGGCGGGCACCTCGGACGTGACCGGCTCCGGGGCCGGCTCGGTGACCGGCTCGGTGACCGGCTCCGGCTGGGCCTCGGGCGACAGGGCCTCGGGCGTCTGCGGGTCGGCGGCGGGCTCGGCGGACGCCATGTCCCCGGTGCCGGCCGCCGTCTCGGGAGCGGCCGCCACCGGCTCGGCCGGCGCTTCGGGTGCGGGCTCGGCTTCGAGGACGGGTTCGAGGACGGGTTCGGGGGCGGCCTCGGGCTGAGCGGGCGTCAGCTGCTCCGGCACCTCGGGAGCCGCCTCCGCGACGGGGGCCACCGCCTCGACGGTGGGCAGGCCGTGCGGGGTGGGGGCGGCCAGGAAGGCCGAGATCCGGCGCGACTGCGGCGCGGCCGCCACCGGCTGGGCCTGGACCTGGGGCTGGACCTGGGGCTGGGGCTGGGGCTGGGGCTGGGCCTGGGCCTGGGGCTGCTGGGGAGCGACCGCAGCGGGCTCGGCGGCGGCCGGCTCGACCGCGACGGCCTCGACCGGGGCGGACGGGAGGCCGGCAGCGGGCGCGGCCTCGACGACCTGCGGCTGCTCGGCCACCGGCGGCTGGGCGGCCGGGACGGGCTCGACCGCCGGCTGCGGCTCGACCACGGGCTGCTCGACCACGGGCTGCTCGACGACCGGTGCCTCGGCGACGACGGGCTCGGCGACCACCTGTTCGGCCACGGGCGGCGCGGCGACGGGCGCTGCGGCAGCAGCGGCCGCTTCGAGGAACACCACAGGCGGAGCCACGGCCGCGGCCACGGCCACGGGCGGCGCGGCCTGCGGCTGCACCGGCTGCGGCTGCCCGGCCTGCGGCTGCTCGGGCCGGGCGACGACCCGTACTCCGTGGGCGGGCGTGGCGCCCTGGGAGGGGCCGCGGTCGGCGAGCGAGCGGACCGGCACATGGCCGGTCATCAGCGACGGGTCCGGGATCGGCGGGCCCGCGTGCAGCGGACGCCGGGGCTGCTGAGCAGCCGTCAGCTGCTCCGCCGCCTGGACGGGGGCCACCGGCGTGGCCTCCACGGGCACGGCCACGGGTGCAGGCTCCGCGACCGGCGCGGCGGCTTCCGTGGTGACGACCGGCGGTGCGACCGGGGGTGCGAGCGGCGGCCAGGACGGCTCGACCGGGGTGCCGGCGGGCTGCTCGCCCACGGCCCGCAGGGCGACGGTGTCGATGCCGGGCAGGCCGTCGGCGCCGGGCGCCGGGTCGGGCGCGCCGAGCACGACGGGTTCGCTCCACGAACCCTGCGGGCCGGGCATCAGCAACAGGTCGTCCTCGTCGTCGAGCGGGTCACGCTGGTCCGGCTGGTCGAGGAAGGTGAAGCCCGGGCGCTGGAGGCCGGGCTCGGCGCCCGCCGGAGCCGTGCCGTGCGCGGGTGCACCGGCCGACGGGGCCGGCTGGGGGTAGCCCTGTGCCGGGATGCCGTGCACGATGCCCCCCTGCCCGGCGACTGCGTGCACCGCTGCACCCTGCACCGCGACTCCGTGCGCCGGGGCGACGGGTACCGCGACGCCCTCCGGCCGGCCTGCCGGGTCGGACCCGGCGAGCTGGTGCTCCGGCAGTCCCTCGCTGGGGACGTGGCCGCCATCGGTCATGTCAAAGCTCCTTCCAGGCCGCTGCCGCGCCCTTGGCGACGCGATCACCGACCGCAGCGCCCATCCGCACACGGGCCGGCCTTGGTTCCGGCCCGCCCCTCAACCACACGCGGCCGCCGCGCCGGAGCGCTGCGGCCGTAGATCCTCCGGCGCGCTGCGGCACCCCGGCCTGCGCCCCGCCCGTCGAAGGCGGTGCGCCATCTGAAATAACGACAACCCCGGGCAACCGGCACGATCGCACCGGACCCTACGGCATTCTCCCGGTCCGGCAGGCGGCCCGTCGAATTGCCCGTACTTCGAGCACAGGGGGGTTGCGCCACGTCAAAAAGTCGACAAACGCACCGGATCGGGCGAAAGTCGACAACTGGCACGGCCGGCCCCGACCGCCACACTACCGGCCTGGAGCGGCCACCTCTCGAATCCCTGTCCGGATGCGACCTGGATCACCGCCCGGCGGGCGGCGGGCTCAGCTGCCCTGCTCGCCCCAGATCAGCACGCTCTGGCCGGCCGCCCCCAGCGCGAGCCCCGCGGCGGCCCGGCCCGGGGGTGACTGCGGTACGGCGAGCAGCGGCGTCGCCTGCAGCAGCGCGCCGTCCGCCCGGTACCCGGCGCCGGCGATCGCCGTCCGGATCTCCTCGGCCTCGGCGAGGGTGCGGGCGACCGCGGCGATCCGCTCCGGCCGGCGCGCGAGCACCGCCCGCACCACCTCGGCGCCGCCCGTCTCGATCACGGCGGCGTCCGGTTCCGGCAGGTTGCCGAGGACTTCGGTGCCGCCACCGTGGACGGTCTCCACCTCGACGCCGTAGCGGCGGGCGTTGACCGCGATCTGCGCGCAGGCGGAGAGGTCGGCCTCGACCGCGACGACGGCGGCCCCGAAGCGCGCTGCCTCCACCGCCAGTGCGCCGGTACCCGCGCCGACGGACCACACCAGGTCCCCCGGCCTGGGGCCGAGCCGGGCCAGGACCAGCGCGCGGACGTGCGCGGGGAGCGGGTCGGGCGCGCCCGCGCTCTCTCCCGCGCGCCCGCCGCTCGCCCCGGTGCGCCCGGCGCCCGTGTAGGCGTCGGCGGGCAGCGCCCAGCCCCGGTCCGCGCCGGGGAACCCCACCGGGCGCCCGGCGAGCCAGCCCGCCGCCTCCCCCGCCGCCCCGGCCTGCGGGCCGTTGCCGCCGATCACCAGGACGACGTTCGGGTCGCGCCAGAGGTGGTCGGCGACGCGGTCGGAGGTCAGCACGGTGACGTCCTCGTCCGACGTGCCGAGCCCCTCGCAGACCACGAACGTGCGGTGCACCCCGCGCAGCATCAGGGCCAGTTCGGCCGGTCCGGCGCCGGTGGCGGTGAGCACCGCCACCTTGGGGTGGGCCCGGCAGACGTTCGCCGCCCGGCGCAGCCGGCCGCCGTGCGTGCTGACCACCTGCGCGTCCTCCCAGGGCATCCCGGCGCGGGCGAAGGCGGCGGCCACCGAGGAGACGGCGGGCAGCACCTCCAGTTCGAGGCCGTACTCGGGCCGGCGCAGGGTGCGGACGACGCCGAAGAACCCCGGGTCGCCCTCGGCGACCACGACGGCCGCGCCCCGGTGCTCGGCGATCCGACGGGCCGCCAGCTGGACGCTGCCGAGGGCGATCCGCTCGGCACCGGGCGGGACGGGTAGTGCGTTGAGCTGGTAGGGCGCTCCGGCGACCAGGGTCGCTGCCGCGAGGGCCGCGGCGGCGGCCTCGGTCAGCGGTGTGCCGTCCCACCCGATGACCGTGATCCGGTCAGCCATCTGCGGCTGGTCTCCTCGGACTCGTGGCACCCGGACTCGGTGCGCTGCGCGGAACGGACCGGGGTGGCCCCCGGGCCACCGGACCCGGCCGGGTCCGTCCAGGAGCTGAGGCTACCGCGTGCGCTCGGCCCCGGCGGCGGCAACTCGCACACGTGTCCCGCCGGCCGGGGGCCGGGCGGGGTCAGTCCCGCAGCAGGTACGGCTCGTCGGCCCAGCCGTAGCCGGCCGGGACCTCCATGTCCTCGGGCAGCAGGCTCCACAGGATCAGGTCGCTGCGGCTCTCCCCCGGCGCGCCGCCGGGCTCGCCGCCGCGCACTATCCAGGCGCTGCGCAGGACGCCTTCGCTGATGCAGCCCACCTTCTGGGCGACCTGCTGCCCGGCGGTGTTCCCGGCCGCCGTACGCAGCTCCAGGCGGAGGAATCCCCGGTCCTCGAACAGCCACTGCGCGACGCCGAGGACGCCCTCCGGCGCGTAGCCCTCGCCGCGTGCCCAGGGGGCCGTGACGTAGCAGATCTCGGTGGTGCGCAGCCGCCAGTCGGTGTTGCGCAGCTCGACGGCGCCGACCACCCGCTGGGTGAGGTGCTCGGTGACGGTGAAGGTGATCCCGCGGCCGGCGGCGCGGTGGGCGGGCGCCAGCGTGCGGGCCCACTCGACGGCGTGCGTCTCGGTGAAGGGCTGGGGGAAGTCCGTCCAGGCGTGCACCAGCTCGTCGGCCATCAGCTCGGCCAGGGCGGGGGCGTCGCCGTCCTCAAGGGGGCGCAGCAGCAGCCGTTCGGTGCTGATGGCGGTCTCGGGGAAGCTCGCTGCCATGCCGTCTCTCCTCGCCGGGTCGTGGACACACCGTACGCCCCGCCGGGAGCCGGGGCGTCACGCGGTGCACGGACCGCACGACGGTACGTCAGAAACGCCGCCGGCCGCCTCTTCCCCCCGATACTGCCCGACCGGGCCCCCGCCGTGGTGCGGCGGGGGCCCGGTCGGTGGTGCGGTGCGGCGGTGCGGTGCGGCGGGTGGATCAGAAGGCCGCGATCACGGAGCCCTGGTACTTGTCGGTGATGAACTTCTTCACCTCGTCGGAGTGCAGCAGCTCGGCGAGCTTCTGGACCCGCGCGTCGCCCTCCTTGCCCTTCTTCACCGCGAGGATGTTGGCGTACGGGTTGCCGTCCGCCTTCTCCAGCAGGATGGCGTCGGTGGCGGGCTTGAGGCCCGAGTCGAGCGCGTAGTTGCCGTTGATGACGGCGGCGTCGACGTCGTCCAGCGAGCGCGGGAGCTGGGCCGCGTCCAGCTCCTTCCACTTGAGGTTCTTCGGGTTGCCGGTCACGTCGGCGGGCGTGGCGGCGGTGCCGGCGCCGTCCTTGAGCGTGATGACGTTGTTGTCGGCGAGCAGCTTGAGCGCGCGGCCCTCGTTGGTCGCGTCGTTCGGGATGCCGACCGTGGCGCCGTCGGCCAGCTCGGTGGCGGCCTTGACCTTCTTCGAGTAGAGGCCCAGCGGCTCCAGGTGCACCGCCTCGACGGAGACGATGTCGGTGCCGTGCTTCTTGTTGAAGTCCTCCAGGTACGGCACGTGCTGGAAGTAGTTGGCGTCCGCCGAACCGTCCTGGACGGCCGTGTTGGGGGTCACGTAGTCGGTGACGACCTTCACGTCGAGCTTGAGCCCGGCCTTCGCGGCGAGGTTGTCCTTCACGTAGTTCAGGATCTCGGCGTGCGGGGTGGGGCTCGCGATGACGGTGAGGGCGGCGTTCGGGTCCGAGGAGGCCGAGGAGCCGCTGCTGCCGCAGGCTGCGACGGACAGGGCGAGGCCGGCGGTGGCGAGGACGCTGGTGATCTTCAGGGCGTTGCGCACGAAAAGTGCCTTTCTGCGTGGTGCGGGGAGCCGCACCGAGGGTCGGGCGGGGTGTGGTCAGTGGGCGACGAGGTCGTCGCCGGGTGCGGTGGGCGCGCCGCCTCGCGGGCGCAGCAGCCGCGTGCGGCCGGCCGTCCGGCCGCGGTGGGAGAGCCGCCGGACGGCGAGGTCCCCGATGAGCTGGATAGCGGTCACGATGACGACCAGTTCGGCGACGATGACCCACATGAAGCCGGTCTCGAAGCGCAGGTAGCCGTAGTTGATGGCGAGGGTGCCGAGGCCGCCGCCGCCGACGGTGCCGGCCATCGCGGAGTAGCCGATCAGCGCGATGACGGTGGTGGTCAGGGAGGCGACGAGGGCGGGCAGGGCCTCGGGCAGGAGGGCCTTGCGGACGATCGTCCAGGTGCTGCCGCCCATCGCCTGGACGGCCTCGACCAGGCCGCCGTCGACCTCGCGGACGGAGGTCTCGACGAGGCGGGCGAAGAACGGGATGGCGCCCACGGCCAGCGGCACGGTGGCGGCCTGCCAGCCGATCGAGGTGCCGACGATCGCCCGGGTGAAGGGGATCAGGGCGACCATCAGGATCACGAAGGGCAGCGAGCGGCCGACGTTGACGACGGCTCCGGTGATCTTGTTGACCGTCAGGTTCTGCAGCAGCCCGCCCCTGGCGGTGACCACCAGCAGGATGCCGAGCGGCAGGCCCAGCAGCACGGTGGCGAGGGTGGCGACGCCGACCATCTGGAAGGTCTCCAGGGTGGCGGGGCGGATCAGGTCGAGCATCTGGTCCCAGGTCATGCCGCTGCTCCGTCCGCCGTGCCGAGCACGTCCACCTGCAGGCCCTGCTCGCGCAGGAAGCCGATCGGCACCACGTTGTCCTGGTGGCTGCCGGAGAGTTCGACCCGCATCCGGCCGACCATCCGGCCGGCGATGGTCTCGACCGCGGCGCCGAGGATGTTGATGTCGATCTGGTAGGTGCGGGCGAGCTGGGAGACGAAGGGCTGGGCGGAGCTGTCGCCCTGGAAGGTGATCTCCAGGACCGTCCCGCCGGGGTGGCCGGAGCCGAACTCGCTGAGCGGGAAGAGCTCGCGGGCGAGCTCCGAGCCGGGGGTGGCGAGCAGGTCGGTCAGCGCGCCGGACTCGGTGATCCGGCCGCCGCGCATCAGCGCCGCCGAGTCGCAGACGGACTTGATGACGTCCATCTCGTGGGTGATCAGCAGCACGGTGAGGCCGAGCTGCTGGTTGAGGTCGCGCAGCAGCCTGAGGATGGACCGGGTGGTCTCGGGGTCGAGCGCCGAGGTCGCCTCGTCGGAGAGCAGCACCTTTGGGTCGCCGGCGAGGGCGCGGGCGATGCCGACGCGCTGCTTCTGGCCGCCGGAGAGCTGGCTCGGGTAGCTGCGGGCCTTGTCGGTGAGGCCGACCAGGTCGAGCAGTTCGGCGGCCTTGCGGCGGCGCTGCCCGCGGTCCAGGCCGATGATCTCCAGCGGGAGTTCGACGTTCTCCTGGACGGTGCGCGAGGCGAGCAGGTTGAAGTGCTGGAAGACCATGCCGATCCGTCGGCGGGCCTCGCGCAGGGCGCGTCCGGCACGCTGTTCGGGGCCGCCGAGGGCGGTGAGGTCCAGGCCGTCCACGGTGACCGTGCCGGCGCTGGGGCGCTCCAGCATGTTCACGCAGCGGATCAGCGTGCTCTTGCCCGCGCCGCTGGTGCCGACGACTCCGTAGACCTCGCCCTCGCGGACGTGCAGGTCGACGCCGGCGAGGGCGGTCACCTCGCGGCCGCGGGCCCTGTAGACCTTCGTGAGGTCCGTGGTGGTGATCACAGCTGCTTCCGGGGGTCGGGGGCGGACGGCGTGAGGCCACCGGGCCGGGGTGCGGCCGGTGACGTACGGCGAATCGCCGGTGAGGGTGGTTCCGGGCCTGCCACCCCTTGATCCTGGCCGCTGGGCAGCCGGGCCGCGCGGGGACGTGGCCCTTACGGGTCAGCGGCGCGGGGGCCCGTCCCGCCGGTGCGGGGCGAAGGCGGTGCAGGTGGGAGGTGGGTCCGGACGGCGCTCCGCGACGGGAGCGGCGGGGGTTCTCGCTTCGGGGCGCGAGGCTGCGGCGGTGGCCCTCAGCAGTGACACATGGGACGGCACATGGCTCGCTCACCTGCCGGCGTGGTGCCGGTGGGGGTCCAGTTCGTCGTCGCAGTCATGGGTGCAAGTAAATCAGATTGTCCGATTCGATCCCACATAACAGGACTCAGAGTCCGAAATGCGGACACGGTTCAGTGGTGCCAAGCACTCCGGCGCCCGGCCGGGTCGC
>NZ_JBHUWW010000173.1:0-15004 GCF_042669755.1 Kitasatospora sp. NPDC057223
TGGTGGCCGCCAACGCCCAGATCTACACCGAGAACGGCGACTGCCCCGGCGAAGTCCTGCTCTTCACCCAGGCCGGCTACCTCTCCTGGCTGGAGGTCTGCTCATGGAGCGACGACACCGAGGTCACCCTGATCCTGGCCCGGCGGACGCTGCGCCGCTGACGCCGGCGCACCTGGCAGTGGACTCGTGACCGTTGTCCGGCCGTCGAGAGCGGGCAGGCCCTGCGCTTCAGGCCTCCCCGACCAGCCCGCAGGCGTCGGGGAACGCCTTCAGGAACTCCCGCCGTACGGGATCGGACTCAGTTTCGGCCAGACCCTCGACCGCCAGCAGGAGCCGGTTGAGCTGCTCGGACGACAGACCCTTGAGCACAGAGGCAACGTCCTCCATCACCTTCACCGCGCAGTCGGGACCCACCTCGTCGTCATCGCAGCTGTCGAGAAACCGGATGTTGTCGACGAGAAGCCCGGCGAGGACAGGGGCCAGCGGGTCGACGACGGTCATCCGAACACCCTAAGGGCTTGCCGATGATTAACACGCAGGTTTGATCTTCGAGTTGGGGTTGTTTCCTTGGGCGACGACGCGCATATGGAGGGCGGCGACTGCTGAGGGCGGGGATGCTGCGGGTGGGATGGCGGTCCCTTGCTGATCGAGGAGCTGCCTGATCTTGTGGAAGGTGCGGTGCACCGCGCTGCGGCTGCTGCCGAGCAGTACGGCGAGGGGTTCTGCTGGCAGGCCGAGCCGCAGGTGAAGCACGGTGGCCAGGACCTGTTCGTCGAAGGGAAGACGAGGTGGACGGCCCATGCGCGCGCCGGGTTGCGCTTCGTGCAGATCGGCCCAGGCCGCGGTCAGTGCGTCCAGCCGCGGCCTGGGCATGCCGGTCAGGGCGGGATCGGAGAGCCGGTCCCGGTCCCCGGCCGCGGTCGGCTCGCGGTCGTCGGCCGGCGTGAGGTGGCCGTCCGAGGACGTGCCGATCAGTGCCGGGTGCAGGACGTAGTTCCAGTCGCCGTGGAAGGCTTGGCGGGTCAGGGGTAGGGCGGCCATGTCGGCGTTGCCGATCTTGAGGCCGGTCGGGTAGGTGCCGGTGTCGAGTTCGGCGTGGACGCGCAGTCCGCTGCGATTGGTGGTCGCGGCGATGGTCTGGACGATAACTTCGTGGCTGGTCAGCGGGCGGCCGCGCCAGTTCATCGTGATGTGGGAGAACAGCCGGTGCTCGATCTTGTTCCACTTTGACGTGCTCGGCGGCAGGTGGCAGACGGTGATCGTCAGTCCGGTCTCGGCGGCCAGCGCGGCCAACTCGATCTTCCACGCCCGGGTGCGGTAGCCGTTGGAGCCACCGGCGTCCGCGGTGATCAGCAGTCGGGTCGCCCGCGGGTAGGTCTTCTGGCCCACACCGTGCCACCATCGGCGGATCGAGGTCACGGCGAAGGCGGCGGTGTCGTGGTCGCAGCCAACGTTCACCCAGCCGGCGTTCGCCGCGAGGTCGTAGATCCCGTACGGGACGGCCTTGCCCAGCTCGGGATCGGCGAAGTCGTGGACGCTCACCCGCACCGGCTCCCCGGCGGGCTGCCACTCGCGGCCGCTCTTCTTGAACTCGCCGACGAGTTCCTTCTTCTTAGCGTCCACACTGATCACCGGCTGACCCGCGTCCCGGTGCTCGCGGACCTGTTCGTCGAGGTAGCGGAACTGCGCGTCCCGGTCGGGATGCTGTTTCCCCTCCAGCGTCTTGGCGTTCGCCTGCAGGCTGAAGCCCTCCTCCCTCAGCAGGTCGGCGACCGTGTCGGCCGAGACCCGGTGACCCTGCCCGGTCAGCTCGGCGGCGAGCCGGCGGGTGGACTTCGTCGTCCACCGCAACGGCGACATCGGATCGCCGCGCACATCCGGCTCCACCAGGGCCAACAGCGCCGGCCGCAGTCCGGGATCCAGATCGGCCAGCCTCCTTCGACCCCCACCCGCACGACGCACCCGACCCAGCGGGGCCTGGCCCGACTCCAGCTCGGCCACCCCCTTCGACACGGTCACCTCACTGACACCCACCGCCCGGGCCACGGCCCGGATTCCCCCCCGTGCCCCAACGCTCGGGCCTCCGCCCCTATCGCCAGACGCCGCTGCCGCTCATCCAGATGCGGCAGCAACACTGCGAACTTAGCCGCGAGTTGAGACCGCGGTCCTTCCGAATCACCCATACCAGACCAACGAGCCGCTTGGACGGAAGCAACACCTTGTTCCTCGGCAAGCCCTTAGCTGAAGGCTGAATCGCCAGGCAGTAGAGCATTCAAACCTGTCCACGAATATTTTCCACGTCAACACCGAAGTTATTTAGCATTTCCAGTACTTCTTTTCTGGTTTCATGACCCATGAACAGGAATGACCTCCTGAGAATTACAAAGCCACCCATCAGCGGCTCAAGGGCCTCAAAGTAGGTGGCATCCCGAAAGGAGGAATTCTGGGAGGTGATTCCAAACTCAATGAATTTAAAACATCTCCCCAGTAGATCAAAATTGGGATTCTCCGCCTTTAGTGCCGGAAGATACACTGGCCGAGCAAATCCTTGGGATAGCAATGAAAATGCATCAAGTTCGCGCCCCGCCAGAAAAGAGTTATTCACTATCGACTCGATGGCCCCTGAGCACTCGGGCACGATCTCGAGAAGCCTATTCACGATCTTACTAGAGTCCGCAGACAATTAATCTCACCCTTCCAGAAAAGTGAACTAATTAAGGCCGCAACGACCACCACATTTGGGTGGCCACCCTGCATGGTGGCCACCCAAAGTGATACTTTCATCATACTAGAACAATCGATTGCGACTGTCCCCTGCGACTAACAGACTACTACAAATGAACGTTCGAGAAGGGCTAGGCCCACGGCGTTTCTCCGGCATGCGGATCGTCGGTCAAAGATCTCCCATTAAAGGGATCGACAACACCCAGGAAGAAATCAAAAAGGCCCCTCTTCCAGCCTTCATCCCTCACGAGCACTGGCGCTTGCGCAACTCCGACAATCGCCCCAAGTACACCGAAGCTTGCTGAGAATCCTCGCATCCGAACGGGCTCTCCGACAGGCCGCGGCCGCGGGTCCCTACCAACCACCTCGAACTTTTGACCCGTAATTGCACTAACCGATTGAGATTTGACAATACTTTCCCGATTTTTAGTTATGGCATTCAAAGTCTCAGGACTTGCCTTAACCGCATTGCCAACTTTCCCGGTTACATCATTCGATGTGAGCGCCTGCCAAAGCTCTTCAAGTTCTCGGGTTGCAATCTCTATATCGCTATCAGATAGGATATTCTCGCGCTCCGTGAGCTTCTTTCCTTGGCTTTGCTTAATTCGAGCCGTTCGATCTCCCTCGAGAAGGTCTGCCAGGCCGGCCGCCTCAGCCCAGCCCTTTTCCATATGCCATTTCTGACCAACCGGCTCCCCGTCGTTCAGTTCCTTGACTATCGCAGTCCCCAATTTTCCATTTCCCACAACCTTCTCTGCAATTTCCCTGGGGTAAATTGCTTCCAATATGTTGCGGAGTGTAGAGTTCTCTGCCGCGGGGGGAGTTGCTCTCGGCGCACTAAGACCGGGGTTGGGATTCGATTCCTTTAGCCGATCCTTCAGCTTGTCTGCTCGTTCATCCGGGTCATAAAGACCTGACGGGTCAGCCCGATTAATCGGATTGCTATGTCCGTAGACATAGCCATTCATCTGCTGAGGATCGGTCGGATCGAGAACGGGGTCAACGGATGCGAATCGCCCAGTGCTTGGGTCGTATTCACGGGCTCCTAGATGGGTAAGACCCGTGGTTTCTTGTGTCCCTCCGAGAAATCCTCGAGTTCCAGCCCATTTGGTTGGCACGGTTCCACGGATTTCACCAAAAGGTGTAGTCCGGCGCTGCCCCACGGCACCCGTGGTAGCGTCGATATTAAGTTCGGCAGTGCCGTGGTGGTCGTTTATCTGAAAAGCCACCACATTGTCATCACCGCGCACTGCTGTCGCCGCGCCAAGGGGATAGTAGCGAGTGGCTTTACCCTTAGTAGCACCCTTTATTAGGTTCACCTCAGTGGCACCTAGATAAAGGGTCCAATTTTCGGCGGCCGGCGCATTAGAATCTGCAGTGTGAGTAACAAGGCGATTGCCCTGCGCGTCATATAGATAGTCGGTCGTCTTGGTTGCAGTGACGGTCGAGGAGCCAGATATGGTCTTAATCGTATCGGCGACCTGCGCCAGCTTGCCTTCATTATTCCAGGCAAGAGTCTGATCGCTGCTAACATTTGAAGCGGGATTAAGCTGACGGGAGGTGGTATCGCCACTCGGGTCATAGGAGTAGACCTGCGGTATAGCAGCTCCTAGGGTACCGACAATGGTGCTGGTGGCGATTAGGCTGTGGGGCTGCGGGGCGGTTGGCGCCGGATAGGTATACGTGGTCGAGCTGTCCTGACTGCTATTTCCGTTAGGATTGTGCTCGGTCTCGCTAGCCCTAGTGCCGTTGGTGTTGTAGGTAAAGCTGCTCCAGTAGGGAGCTGGCCCGCCGAGTGACGTTCCATCGGGCGCGCTGGGGCAGATGCTGCCTGTGGGGGTAAAGGCCTCGGTGAGTCGTGCAAGATAATCGTACTGATAGCACTGGCGGTCGGTGCCGGTACGGGAGGTATCGGTGATGGAAGTAACCGCGCCAGCCTGGTTGTAGGTGTAAGCGGCGGCGCGGGTGGCTCCGGCGACTGCGTACTGGTCGGTACGGCTGGATGCGAGGCGCTGTGTACCCCACTCGTAGCCGTTGGTGATGTAGATATCCTTACCAGGGGTGCCGTTGCTCAAAGTCGACTGCAGGGGCTTGCCAGTAAGGCTGTATGTCTGAACCGTGAGATAGGTACTCGAGCCTTGGATAGCAGTGTTGCGGTGCAAGGTGTCGTACGTGAAAACAACGGATTCACCTGGCAAGTTTCCTGCAGCCGGGTAGCTGATGGTCTTGGGCTGCCCGTCCAGACGATAGATCACACCACTCGTGTAGTTGCCGGCCAGACCCTCTTGGCCGGGCACAGCTGGGATCGTGACGGTCGTCCGGTTTGGACGCCCCATAAGGTCAAAGAATGAGTAGGAAGTCTTGTACTGGTAAGTGTTTCCACCGACACTGCTGTACCGGATGGACGTCGATAGTTGGCCCTTATTACCAGAGGGATCCCAGGTCTGGGATGTTAGCAGGGGACCTGTTACTGAGCCGTCATGACTCTCGATGGAACGGGAGATATTGTCATAGACAGTGGCAATTGTCTTTCCACGCCCGTCGGTGGCACTGGTGATTTCTCCACGGTCGTTGAACGTCTTGGTGTTGGTTCCGGCATCCGGATCGACAGTGGTCCTCTGGTGTCCCTGCTGGTCGTACTGCCAGGTCCACACGGTGCCAGACGGATCAGTGAGCCGGGTCATATGACCGGCCGGATCGTACTGATACTTGGTGGCCTCGAAGGCTCCAGTGGGGGTAGATGCCTTGTACTGTCGGAGTTCCGTGGTTTTACCGGCGGCGTTGGTAATCGTGGTGGTTGGAGTAGCGCCACTGGGAGGAGTGACGGTGACGCGGTCGCCGCCATACTCAGTAAGTGTGGTGGCGAGCGGCGTGCCGACGCCATTGCCGGCCAGAATGGTGGATTTGACGGTACGTCCGAGGCCGTCAAATACTGCCGCCGTCTGGGTCTCCACACCGGTGGCATCCTCGACCTTGAATAGGGTAGAGGACGGTGTGCCAGTTGCGTAGTACGGGGCGTAGGCAAGAGCGGCCTGCCCGCGTTCGTCATAGAAGGTGTCGGTCAGGATCCGGCCACCACTGTCACCAGGCGACTGAGTCTGCCGAACTCGGCTGAAGCCGTCGTATAGCGTGTAGGAAGTGTCGATGGAGTTGTCATCGTTTAGCGTCACGGTAGCAACTGTTGCGATCTTTCCGTCCAGGACGCTGTAAGAGTATTGCGTGTTCGGCTGCTCATTATTGGCTTTGGACTTAGTAGGCAGCCACACCTTCAGCGTCCGGCCTAGCGCATCATAGGCTACGTCTGTTCGGCGGCTGTTTGGGTCAAGAACATCCGTGGCCTGTCCGCGCAGCAGGTCGTAATCGGTGGTAGTGGTCTGTGCGGTGGAATTGTTGCCGACGACGGCAGGTGGAGTAGTCATAGCGGATCTGGTGGGTCGGCCGGTCGTCGGCGTATAGGCACTAGTGGTGGTGCGGGCGCCCGGTGAAACCGTGGTGACTGGCTCTGTAGCCCCCGTGGTATCGAAACTAGTCGTGGAAGCGAGGTCAGTTCCCAGCAGCTGCCGACCATATGCGTCATAGGTTGCGGCGGTGTCAAGGTAGGTAGCGACAGTGCCGGTTTGATATTTCAGGCTCTCGGTGAGAGTGACGTCACCCTTAGCCGGCGCGGCACCGTACGGTTGACCGTCGAAGCGAAGTCGAATGTCTGACAGAACAGCAGAGCTCCCATCGCTCCTGGTCTGGCGGTCCACTGTAGCGGAGCAATTGGCGGCAACTATCTCAGTACGGATTGCGCCGATGAGGATCCATGCAGATGTATTATCGGAGTAGGTACTGCGAACACATTTGTCGTCCGTAGAATCCGATACATCCCCGAGGTCTTCAGCTTGTATGCTGCGACCGTACCCATCGAGGCTCCAGTTGGCCCGGGCTTCGCGCCAATTCAAGCCTGCGCCGGCGTCCAGCGAAGTAAAGGTGCGCTTGGATGCAATACCAGTGAGGTTGGCAGTGGTTGTGGCCCAGTCGCTTACGCGCTTGGCAGTCTCCTTTTTCCACGGCGTGTTCACACTCTTAGCGAGAATCTTTCCGCCGGGCTTTTCATACTGTTCAGCCCGATACTCGAAGCCAGCCCACGCATCGTCGTCAATCAGGACGGCACCCTGACCGTCGTCGACAGTAATGGTGCGCTTTTTCGTCTTGTCGACGGGGTCGTTGCGATCATCGTTCATGCCACGCAGATAGTAGTGATCAGCCTGCGTCGACATGCCGGAGGTGCCACCAGTCTCCACCCGCACGCGGGCATAGCCGCGCCACTGTGACCAAGTTTTGAGTTTCTCCTTGGTGATGCCGTCCTCGTCGTCGTAGTGCCAGGCTGCTGCATCGAGGTAGGTGTAGTGCGTGACCATGTCGGGTGCGCCGCCAGTGCGATCGGTGGCGATGACCGAGTTGACCACATATTTGTTGAACCACTCGGTGGTAACCGGCGTCTCGTTGGAGGGCTGGTACTGCTGGGGGAAGCACCGGGTGATGTTGCTTTGCGGGGTGGGCAGGCTGCTCCAGTCGCAGACCGGAGCGGAGTAGTTGATGTCTGTCTGGCCGCCCATCTCATCGGTGATGGTGCCCAGACGCTGCTTGATGAAGGGCGCCCGGCCGTCACCGGTCCTGTCGAGACGGTTGGCAAGCTGCTTGTACGCAAAGCTCGTCTTCGGCAAGGTGATCGCAGGCGTCGTGGAGGAACCGGTGTGCTGGACGGAGTCGAGCAACAGCTGGTAGTCGAAGTCGGCGGTGCCCCACTTGTGGGTCAGTGCCCAGCTATCAACGGGCGTGTAGGTACCGTCGGCCCGCAGCGTCGTTGCGGTGACCCCTGTGAGTCGGGTGCGGCTGAAGAAGGTGGGGGAGTAGCGGCCGTAGTCGCAGTCGGCTCCGCTGTTGCAGTTCTGGTCCCACGGAGTGTCGTACCAGTACTGTCGCTTCGCATCGATGCCAGCTGGGTCGCACAGCGCCGCAGTCGTTTCGAGGCAGCGTTCTGCAGTGGCGAATTCGACCCGAGCCATAGGCTTCACCGTAGCGGAGTAGATGTCGCCCTGCTGCTGACCGTATTCGATGTGATCCAGGTGGCCGCCGCGGACGTACGGCGTGCGGTCCATGGCCTTGAGGTTGCGGCCATAGTTGTTGGTCTCCGGGGTGTACCAGTACGTAATGTCGTTGCCGTGGGCGTCGACTACCAGGTCAAGGTTGAAGCGCCAACCCTGTTGGCACCAGGAGGACGTGAAGTCCGCACCGTTGCACGGCTCCCCACTGTTGTTGCCGAACACTGGGACGGTGTAGACGGACTTGGTCTCCGCCTTGCCCGCGCTCCAGTTCGGCAGGCGGTTGTAACCGAAGTAGTAGCTAGTGCCGTCTGGGGTGACAGCGCGGAAGTACTCGCCGTCATTGTCCCCGTTACCATGGCTTGTGTCACGAAACCGGGTGATCTTGGTGTTGTCATCACCTTTGAGACGCCACTCGTCGGCGGAAACTGATATCAGTTCGCCGGCATGTCCGGCGAAGCTGATGGTGGCGTTGTCGGTCGCCCAGCACAAGTCGCCCGGATCAACACCGTTCGACTTGGGCGCACCGTCGTCGCTACACGGCTTGTAGGTTCGTTCTACGAAGCCTGGGGTGAAGTCGAAACCATCGCCGACCCACGATGCCTGGTTGTTGCTATTGGCGGTGCGCCCGTCGATGTTGCCTGAGTCATAGGAAAGACCGAGACGCGGTGTCAGGCCGCCGGGCATCGAAGTCAGCGGCATGCTGTAGGCCCAAGTGAACGAGCCGCTGTTGAGCTGGGTTGACCAGGTGGAGGAGGCCGAGAGTGGTGTCGCCTTGTAGTCGCCACTGGGGCCTGCCGTGGTCGCAGCGGCCGCGAGCACCACAGTATTGCCGCTGACCGCAGCGGACTGCAGTTGTGTATGCCCCGCCGGAACGGGAACGGATAGCGTCACCGCGTCGGCGCTGACGGTCTGATTCTCCAGGTCGTTGCCCCCCGGCAGTGGCGTCTGGGTGCGACATTCGGGCTTCTCTGGAGCGGTCAGTACACAGGGGGGAAGCTGGAACAGCTGCAGGCGGGAACCAAAGCCAGCGCTGGCTGCCTGGGCAAAGCCGCTGTAGTCGACACTTACCTTCGCTTGTGTGACGGTGGTGCTCTGCGGGGTCGTGACGCTCAGCAGGACACCGGTGATCCCGGCCTTGCGCGCAAGGTTCTGGTCAAGGACCTGGACGGCGGTCTCTTCTCCGGCGCTCAGACCCTTGGTGTTCGAGAGACTGACCGGCAAGTTGCCGGCTTTGGCAGCCTTGTCTGTCTCAGCAGGGACCGTGACCTTGGCGGTGCCGGCGGCCGGCCAAAAGCCCTGCTTGGTTGTGGGTGCGCTGACAGTGGAGTCAGTCTCACGGCCCTTGGTCTTGCCATCGGAGCCGTTGACCGCTCTTTCGGGCGAGGTCGCCGACGGCTTGACGTAGTTGGCCGCAACTGCGCTCAGAGCCAGCGGCAGTGTCGGTAGCAGCGAGCCGAGCAGTGTACCTGCCACGACGGTCGCGACCCTCGGTCGGGACCGCCATGCGACGGTCCGTTTTCTACTCACGGTGTCTTTCCTCCTGAAGGTGCACCCGCGTGCCGGGGCCTAATGGCGGTGGTGGGGCCAGGTTCGGACCCACCACCGGGCCGCCGCCATGGTGGCGGCGGAAGTTGGGAGTGGGCGGGCCGGGCAGCAGTGATCTGCTCGGCCCGCTGGGAAGCCGTCAGAGGCCGATGGTCGTGTCTTGCTCAGTGTTGAAATCCGCCAGCTTGGCGATCTGAACCGGGCTTAGGACACCCTGGTAGGCCCAGACGTCGTCCAGCTCACCTGAGAAGTACTCGCCCCAGAAGCCTGAGGCCTTAGTTCGGCCAAATTGCAGGCCGGGCGGACCTTCGAAGGGGCGCACAGCCTGGCCCCAGGAGGCGCGGTTGGTGCAGGCGGTGTCACCGTCGGCGCACACCCGGTTCTCTAGGCTGCCGTTGACGTACAGGCTGAGGCGGTTCGCCAGGGCGTCGTACACCACGGCCACATGGGTCCAGTTGTCGAAGCCCAGACCTGCCGAGGAATGCGCGACCAGTGTCCGCGTCCCGGTGCCGTCACTGTCGCGTACCTCGGCCTGCCACTCGCCGAGACGCGTCATGCCGTCGGAGGCGAGACCGGTGTCGTGCCAGCGCACCGTGACTGCACTTCCGTTGCTGCCGGCCTGGGAAAGGACCGTCATGTCCCGGTTCGGCTGGCCCACCGTGTTCGCCCAGGCCGCGAGTGTGAAGCTCTGGTTGGTGTGCAGCGGCGTCGCAGTGCTCTGCGCGTAGCCGGTTGCCCCGTCGAGCGTCAGAGTGCCGGGGTCCATGTACAGGCCGCCGCCGGCGTTGATCGAAGCACCGGTGTCAAGCTGCGCAACCGAGTGGCTGGGGCCTTCGTCCGGCGAGGAGAGCGGGGTTCCGGTCGCGGTGTCGAGCTTCCAGCGGCCGACGAGTTGCGGGCGCTGCTTGACTAGGGCCGCGGCTTCCGGGGCGGTGACGACGCGGTCGTAGATCTGTACGTCGTCGATGTCGCCGCTGTAGTACTCGCCGTTGGCGCCTTCTCGGGAGACGGCTCCCAGTTGCAGCGGGCCGGGGTTCGGCCACGGGGTGGTCTGGGTGTAGTCGCTCTCGGCGACCAGGAAGCCGTTGATGTAGAGGCGGTTCTTGTGGGTGGTGGCGTCGGAGACACCCAGGAGGTGTGTCCAGTGGTTGTCGGTGCCGCTGAAGCAGGGGACGCCGTTGACGGTGCTGCCCGGGGCGCAGTCGGGCTGCATGGTCCGTACGAGGGTGTCGGCGGAGGTGTCCTCCTTGTAGCGGCCGAAGATCCAGCGCTTCCAGTAGGGCGAGTAGTAGAGGGAGAACTCGTTGTTGTGGGCGCCGGCCTGGTTGACGGCCATGCGGGGCATGGTGTCACCGTCGGCGATTGCGGGGAGTTTGACCCAGGTCGAGACTGCGAAGCTCCTTGTCCCGTCGACCTGCGGTCGCGCGGTGCGGGCGTAGCCGGTGGTGCCGTCGAAGTGGGCGGCGGTCGCGGCGGCGCCGGGCACGCCTGGCTGTACGCCGCCGAAGGTGTTCAGGGCGTCGGACTCGGGGAGTCCGGTGACGGTGCGGGCGTTCTCGTCCAGGTGCCAGACGGCCTTGGCGGGCAGGCCCGCGGTCAGCGTCCGGTCTGCGGCGACGTCGGCGGCCTCGGCGGCCGAGAGTGAGCGGTCCCAGACCTTGAGTTCGTCGAGGGAGCCCTTCCACGGGTCGACGTAGTTGCCCATGTAGCGCAGTCGGCCGGCTTCGAGCGGGCCGCGTGCGGCAAAGGAGACCGGCGCCGCTCCCTGGGCCGCGAGGGCCCCGTCGACGTACAGGCGGACCTGCTTGTTGACGGCGTCGTAGACGCCGGTCAGGTGGGTCCACCTGTTCGCTGTGGCGGCCGCTGTGCCGGTTGCCTGCTGCCAGCTGAAGCCGGTGACCAGGTCCTGGCTGAAGGTGGTGAAGGACCACTTTCCGCCGCGCTCACCGAGGGAGAAGAAGGACGTGTTGGCGCCGGCCTGGGCCACTGCGGTGCGGGTGACGTCGGCGTTGGCGAGGTTGGCCCAGACCGAGACGGTGAAGCTCTTGCTGGTGTCCAGGACCGAGCCCTGAGTGTTCGCGTAGCCGTTGGCGGTGCCGTCGAAGGAGACCGCGGTACCGAGATGGCCGGGCGCCTGCGGCATCGCGCCGGAGCTCAGGGCCGCGTCGATGCCTTCTCCCGTCCCGGCGAACGTGGTTCCGGACGTCTCATCGAGAGCCCAGCCGTCGCGCTTCGGCTGGCCGGCCAGGACGTTGAAGTAGTAGGTCTCCAGCTGGGAGGCGTTGTTCGAGGCATCCAGCGCCTGCACGGAGAGGATGTGCACGCCCGGGGTCTCCAGGAGCAGCCGGATCGTCTGGGCCCCTCCCGCGGACGTCGCGACCTCGTGGGCAGCGGACGCCGAAGTATCCAATCCCCAAAGGTACTTAACGACATCTGTTGCCACGGAGTCGATGGTGAAGTCGCCGTACTTTCCGACACCGTCCGTCCAGGGCAGTACCGCCGAGGCGTCCTTCGATCCCGGGTATGACGTGGATGTCACTGCCGGCCCGTCGGGCCTGGAGGTATCCACAGTCACGTAGCAGGCGGTCGGGTCTCCGTCCGAGGACCACGGTCCCCAGCTGGCGCCGTCCCAGGCCCGCATCTCCCAGGTCAGGTAGATGTTGTGGGGCAGGCTGTCGGGCAGGGAGAGGGAGAAGATCGATCCGGACCCCTTGAAACTGCTCGAGTCGGGGGCCGCGCCCTCGGCTCCGGTCGACCACCAGCGGCGCTTCCAGCCGCTGCCGTCGTCCCAGCCGACGACGAACTGGACGCCGATCGCCTCCCCGTCGGGGTCGCTCGCCCGGGCGGTGATCTGCGGCATCTTGTTCACCAGCACGGCGGTGCCCTGGCAGACCGAGCCGGGGGACATCGTCAGGTCACTCTGCGGGCTCTGGTTGGGCCGAAGGTTGTAGTACACGCGCAGGAAGGCGTCGTCGGTGAACCGCTTCCAGCCATAGGAGTCGCTCTCGTCCTCGGCCTTGAGCCCGAACGTGGCGCTCGGCCAGCTCCAGTTGGCGCCGTCCTGGATGAGGTTCTTCACGGCGTCGTTGCCGCCGAACTCCAGCCATCCGCCGGGGCAGCTGCTGCTCCAGCCCTTGGCGGTGTTCATGGTCTCGAGCTTGCGGCTCCAGAAGCCCGCCGCGTTCTGCTTGTTCCACGTCAGACCGGAGTTGATGTAGCTGGTGTTCCACAGCTCGATGGGCCGTGCGTTGCAGGAGTACGACCAGCTTTCGTAGGTGCCGAACTGGGCGCTCAGGATCTGCTTGCCGATGAACTGCGACGTGGGGATCTGGAAGAACGAGCGCTTCAGGTCCGTCGGTGCGCAGCGGGTGGTGTCGCCGCAGTAGCCGACGCCCCAGTCGTGGACGTAGCTGCCGTTGTAGCTGTAGTGCCAGTAGGGCTGGTTCGGCAGGTACCGCGATACGCCGGCCCAGTCAGCGGCGTTAGGGGTGTACCACGCGGGGTCGATCATCACCGGGTAGACCGTCGCCGGATCGTCCAGCATGGCCTGGCTCGGGGTCAGGACGATGGTGTTCTGCGAGGTGGGCACGTCGACTGCGATCTCGGAGACCTTCGCCCCCTCGCCCGGCATCGCGCCACTGTCGCCGCCTGAAGGGGCTGGATCCTGTGTGGCTGGGGCCGAGCGGGCCTTCGCTTCTCCGGCCTTTGCGGAGTCCGGGGCGGCAACGTCCGCGGATGAGGTGGCAGTGACCGTGGGCAGGGGACTGGAGGAGTCCCACATCATCGGTTTCGGTGCCTCGAAAACGACGCCGCCCGCGCCCTTGTCCACCGCCTGGAGGGAGCCGTCGGGTGCCTCGGTGACCGCCAGGCCGCTTCCCTCCAGGCCCAGCCGGAGCTGATCCAGCTCGGGGTTCTTGGCGGCGGCTGCCGTATGGACCACGATCATCTGGGTGAAGCCGGTAGTGGTTGCGGTCATCCGCAGATCCACGTCCGGCAGGATGGCCTTGTACTCGGCCGTACTGCCGTTGATCTCCGGCTTGGGCAGTGGCTTGGGCCAGGAGAGCTTCAGCTCACGCCCTGCCCGGCTCATCCGCACCAAGGGCTGACCGCCGCCGCCCGAGAACACGATGTCCGCCATCGCGGCCCCCGGGGCAACTGTCCCGTCGGCCTGCACATGAAGGGTCGGATCCAGGTCCGCCCACACACCGTTCTTCCGGACCCGCCTGGGCTGAACGTATGTCGTCGCCAGCAACTTGCCATCAGGCTGCGCCTGGACGTCACTTGACTCGGTCCGCATCGAGGCGACTTCGACGGGCTTGCCGGACTTCCGCGCCTCGGCAACGGCCAGGCTTTCAGGTGATTCTGTGCCTGCAACGGAAGATGACTGGTAATCAGTAATTGATGCTGAGTCAGATGCGTTGGCCGGGGTGGCGGGAAGGAAGGATAGACAGGAAACAAGTCCTAGTAGAACCGTGGCCGAAGCCAGCAGGCTACGGGCAGAGAAGCCTCGCCCGGGTCTCTCGGTAGTCACTACACGCATCCAGAGTTCGAAGATCGACTTTTCGATGACGAAGCTTTCTTGATCATGTGAATTCGTGTCAATCCCTTTGGCGCGCAGGATCGTCCGGGGGCAGTGAGACCTCCCTGCCATTTAGGAGCCAGGCATAACAAATTTGGACATCACTCCCCCTGTAATGTGGTGCGGATCACACTCGGAGCCCTATGGGTGGCAATGCATAAAAATGACTCAAGATCATTTCAATGATCTAAATTGGTACTAAACTGGATATTTGGGGCTATTGGAAAGATCCTGCGGCTCCGGAAGCAACTGAACCGCAGGTGCCGAGACCGCAGCTTCGGCGCGGCCCTCCTGCTTTCTGAGCTTCGAGCAGCGCCCCCGCGGGCCATCTCGTCGTGCGCGCAGCCGCGGCACACAACGTGGCAACGGTGCGGGAGGTGGCGTTCTGAAGGAATCGCGCGGCACGGCGAACCGGATCACTGACAAGGCGTCAGCGGCAGCAACCGCACTGATCACGGCGGTCGTGGTGCCACCGAAAGGAGGCATCCGACGCCGGACGCTCGTTGAACTCCTTCCGGCGTAAGGCGTCCAAGCCGGTCCGACGAGATCTCATCTGAGCGTGAGGACGCTCCGGCGGGGCATCCGAATCCGGGCCGGGTCCTAAGCCATCAACACGCCGAAGCCAAGCGGGCACTGGCATGCAGGGGCGAGCATCTCGCCCCACGTCGCCGAGCAGCACCAGTACACCGCGCAACAGCAGCAGTCGCGGTCGGGTGGCGAAAGAGTCAGCCGGTTCGCAGCCGGCTCAACGGAAACGCCGGCGGACGTGACCGGGCCGCCGGTCCAGCACACCCGAGAAGGAACCTCGGAGCAGTGCACCACCCATGGGGCGCCCCGCAGAGTTGACAGCGATGCTGCCGCCAAGGTCAACGATGCAGGTCTTCGTCCCGCTCTGCCGACGTCCGACGTCCGGGCACTCACCACCCTGCTGATCTGTACAAACGTGGGTGGCCCGCTGCACAGATGTGCAGCGGGGCCCCCCCCCCCACCCGCCCCCCCCCCCCCAAAAAATTGGAGGGAAAACGCCCCCCCCCCGCCCCCCCCCCCCCCAAGGAAAACAACCCCC
>NZ_JBHUWW010000174.1:0-14618 GCF_042669755.1 Kitasatospora sp. NPDC057223
GCCGGCGGGCCGGTGCTGCGGCGTCTCCGCCGACATCGAGGACGCTTCGTGAATGACAGCAAGGACGCGCTGATCAGCCTGGCGATGGGGCTGTCGCTCCTGCTCAGCGCCACGTTCATCTGCTACGTGACCTTCCTGGTCGTACCGTTCCTGCGGCTCGGGCCCCGCCCGCCCGGCGACGCGGACGACTTCCGCTGGCACTTCTTCATCCCCTGCCGGGACGAGGCGGCGGTCATCGGCGAGACCGTCGCCTACCTGCGGGCGCACTTCCCCGGTACGCACCTGTGGGTGGTCGACGACGACTCCGAGGACGCGACCGCCCTGATCGTCGGGGCCCGGCAGGCCGAGGACGACCACGTCCACCTCGTCCAGCGGCGCCGCCCGCTCGCCCGGACCGGCAAGAGCGACGCACTCAACGCGGCCTACCGGGCGCTGACCGACTGGCTGCCCGCCGACGCGGACGCCGCCCGGGTGGTCATCGGCGTCTTCGACGCGGACGGGCACCCCGCCCCCGGCGCGCTGGACGTGATGGCGGCCGACCACCTGTTCGGGGACGAGGCGATCGGCGCCGTGCAGTCCGAGGTCCGGATGGGCAACCGCGACGAGTACCGGCCGGTGCCCGACGGCGGCCGGCTGCAGAACCTCTTCGCGCGCACGCTCGTCCGGATGCAGGACCTGGAGTTCCGCACCACGATCTCCGCCACCCAGCTCACCCGCCGCTTCACCCGCACCGTCGGGATGGGCGGCAACGGCCAGTACACCCGGCTGTCCGCGCTGCGTTCGCTCGCCGAGGACGGCACCGGCCCGTGGCGCGGCGCCCTCCTGGAGGACTTCGAACTGGGCCTCGACCTGATGCTCGCCGGCTGGCAGACCTCGTACACCACCGACACCTCGGTGGACCAGGAGGGCCTCTGGAGCTTCCGGCGCCTGATCGCCCAGCGCACCCGCTGGGGCCAGGGCACCATGCAGTGCACCCGCTACCTCGGGCGGGTCTGGCGGTCCTCCGCGCTGACCCACGCCGGCGTCATGGAGATCTCGTACTACCTGCTGCAGCCGTGGATCCAGGTGATCGGCTCGGTGATCTTCCCCATCCCGGTCATCTACTTCACGCTGCACTCCGCCACCCGGCCGGGCGGCGGCGCACTCTTCGCCTCCGGCGGCTGGGGCTGGTTCCTCGTGCTCACCGCGCTGGGCGTCGGCCAGTTCGCCCTCTGGGGCCCGCTCTACCGCTGGAAGTGCGAGCGCGGGGTGGGCCTCTGGCGCAGCCTCGGCTGGGGCCTGGCCTACTTCGCCTACATCTACATCTTCTACATCACCTCCTGGCGGGCCCTGGGGCGCCTCGTCACCGGCCGCAACCAGTGGGCCAAGACCCGCCGCAACGCCGAACTGCGGGTGAGCGGGCCCACCGCCGTCGAGTACTGACCGCCCCTGGCGGGCCCGCTCCGGCACTCCCGGAGCGGGCCCGCGAGGAAGGGCGCACCGCGGACCGGCCCCGTAAGCTGACAGGTCGTACGGATGTTCACGGGCGCGGGCGGACCGGAGGGGCGATGGCAGTGGAGGAACGGGCCGGCAGCCGGGTCAGCAGGCCGGAGATACGACTGGTGCGGCGGGGGTTCACCGATCCGGCGGCAGCCCTCCGCCTGCTCTCCGGCCCCGGGCTGGCCGGCCTGGCGGGCGACCCCGTCCTGCTGGACGCGCTCGGCGCCACCGCCGACCCCGATCTCGCCCTGACCGGTCTCGCCCGCCTGCTGGAAGCCCTGGACCCGGGCGAACAGCACACCCTGCGCGACACCCTCACCACCTCCAAGCCGCTGCGCGACCGCCTGCTCGGCGTCCTCGGCGCCTCCACCGCCCTCGCCGACCACCTCGCCCGGCACCCCCGGGACTGGCACGCCCTGGTCACCTTCGAACAGCGCGACATGCACCCCGGCAGCGACGACTTCCTCCAGGCCCTGTACGACGGCGTCTGGGGCCCCGGACCCGAGGGTGCCGCACCGCCGCGCGGCGACCGGGCCGACCTGCTCCGGACGTCCTACCGCCGCTGCCTGCTCGCCATCGCCGCCCGCGACCTCACCGGCACCACGGACCTCGCGCAGACCGCCGCCGAGCTCGCCGACCTGGCCGGTGCCACCGTCCAGACCGCCCTGGACATCGCCGCCGGCGAGGACCCGAAGGCCGCCCACGCCTGCCGGCTCGCCGTCATCGGCATGGGCAAGTGCGGCGGCCGCGAACTCAACTACGTCTCCGACGTCGACGTGATCTTCGTGGCCGAGCCGCGCGAGGGCGTCGACGAGCACACCGCCGTCCAGGCCGCCACCCGGCTCGCGGCCCGCGCCATGCGGCTCTGCTCCGACACCACCGGCGAGGGCACCATCTGGCCGGTCGACGCCAACCTGCGCCCGGAGGGCCGCAACGGCCCGCTGGTCCGCACCCTGGCCAGCCACCTCGCGTACTACCAGCGCTGGGCCAAGACCTGGGAGTTCCAGGCACTGCTGAAGGCCCGCCCGGTGGCCGGCGACGCCGAACTCGGCGCCGCCTACACCGCCGCCCTCGCCCCCCTGGTCTGGCAGGCCGCCGCCCGGGACAACTTCGTCGCCGACGTGCAGCAGATGCGCCGCCGGGTGATCGACTCCATCCCCGCCACCGAGATCGACCGCCAGCTCAAGCTGGGCCCCGGCGGCCTGCGCGACGTCGAGTTCTCCGTCCAGCTGCTCCAGCTCGTGCACGGCCGCACCGACCGCACCCTGCGCAGCGGCAACACCCTGGAAGCACTCGCCGCGCTCTCCGCCGGCGGCTACGTGGGGCGCGCCGACGCCGCCTCGCTGGACGCCGCGTACCGCTTCCTGCGCACCCTGGAGCACCGCATCCAGCTGCACCGGATGCGCCGCACCCACCTGATGCCCAAGGACGAGGCCGACCAGCGGCGCCTGGCCCGCTCGCTCGCCCCGCTGATCAACGACGACACCCGGGCGGACCCGGTCGCGGCGCTCCAGCGGGAGTGGAAGCGGCACGCCGTGGAAGTCCGCCGGCTGCACGAGAAGCTCTTCTACCGGCCGCTGCTGGACGCCGTCGCCGAACTGCCCGCGGGCGCGGCCGGGCTCAGCCCGCAGGCCGCCCGGGAGCGCCTGGAGGCGCTCGGCTACGCCGACCCGGCCGCCGCGCTGCGCCACCTGAGCGCACTCGCCTCCGGGGTCAGCCGCAAGGCGGCCATCCAGCGCACCCTGCTGCCGGTCATGCTCGGCTGGTTCGCCGAGTCCGCCGACCCGGACGCCGGGCTGCTCAACTTCCGCCAGGTCTCCGACGCGCTCGGCCGCACCCCCTGGTACCTGCGCCTGCTGCGCGACGAGAGCGCCGCCGCCGAGCAGCTGGCCCGCGTCCTGTCGGCCGGGCGGCTCGCCCCCGACCTGCTGCTGCGCGCCCCCGAGGCGGTCGCCATGCTGGGCGACCCGCAGGGCCTCGCGCCGCGCGGCCGGGCCGCGCTGGAGCAGGAGGTCCTGGCCGCCGTCGGCCGGGCCGGCTCCGCCGCGGCGGCCGTCGCCGCGGCCCGCTCGGTGCGCCGCCGGGAGCTGTTCCGGACGGCCGCCGCCGACGTGCTGGGCCGGCTCGCGGAGGACCCGGCCGAGGCGCTGGAGACGGCCGGCGAGGCCCTCACCGCCCTGAACGCCGCCACCCTCCAGGGCGCGCTGCGGGCCTGCGTGGCCGGCTGGGAGGCGGAGCACGGCGAGCTGCCGACCCGGATCGCGGTGATCGCGATGGGCCGATTCGGCGGCCACGAACTCGGCTACGGCTCCGACGCGGACGTGCTCTTCGTCCACGAGCCCGTGCTCGGCTCGCTGGAGGAGGACGCCGCCCGGGCCGCCCGCACGGTCTGCAACGAGCTGCGCACGCTGCTGGCCGCGCCGTCCCCCGAGCCGCCGCTGCTGGTCGACGCGGACCTGCGCCCGGAGGGGCGGCAGGGGCCGCTGGTGCGCACGCTGGCCTCGTACCAGGCGTACTACCGGCGCTGGTCGCACGCCTGGGAGAGCCAGGCGCTGCTGCGCGCGGAGCCGGTCGCGGGGGACGCCGGGCTGGGGGAGCGGTTCCGGCAGCTGGTCGACCCGATGCGCTACCCGGGCGTCGGGGTGCCGGAGCGGGACCTGCTGGAGATCCGCCGGATCAAGGCGCGGATCGAGTCGGAGCGGCTGCCGCGCGGCGCCGACCCGACCACCCACACCAAGATCGGCCGGGGCGGGCTGGCGGACGTCGAGTGGACGGTCCAGCTGCTCCAGCTCCAGCACGGCCACGAACTGCCGCAGCTGCGCACCACCCGGACCAGGGCCGCGCTGGCGGCCGCCGCCGGGGCCGGGCTGGTGGGGGAGGAGGACGCCGCGGTGCTGGACGCCGCCTGGGTGCTCGCCTCGCGGGTGCGGGCCGCGGTGATGCTGGTGCGCGGCCGGCCGGGCGACAGCTTCCCCGGGGATGCCCGTGAGCTGGCGGGGGTGGCCCGCTACCTCGGCTACGGGGCCGGGCACAGCGGTGAACTGGTGGACGACTACCGGCGCACCACCCGGCGGGCCCGGGCCGTGGTGGAGAAGGTCTTCTACGGCTGAACCGCTGCCCCGGCCGGGAGTCGGCTCAGCGGCGCGAGGCGCCGACGGCGCTCTCCGCGCTCCACTGCTCGGGCACGGTGACGGGCCGGTCGTCGCCCTCGCGCGCCGGGGTGCGGGGCAGCTGGTAGGCCCACACGTGGTAGACCGCCCGGGCCGCGGCGAAGCCGACGGCGAGGCAGGCGAGGCCGCCGACCGCGTCCATCCAGAAGTGGTTGGCGGTCGAGACGATCACGACCAGGGTGGTCAGCGGGTAGAGCAGGCCGAGCACCCGCACCCAGGTGCGGCGGGCCAGGAAGAAGATCGCCAGCCCGCACCACACCGACCAGCCGATGTGCATCGAGGGCATCGCGGCGTACTGGTTGGAGACGTGCGCGGCCGGGCCCGAGGCCATCGAGCCCCAGGTCTCGTGCAGCTTGACGGTGTCGACGAAGCCGAAGGCGGTCAGCCGGGGCGGGGCCAGCGGGAAGAAGTAGAAGCCGACCAGCGCGATGCCGGTGGTCACGAACAGCACCGTCCGCGCCGCCGCGTAGCGGCCCGGATGCCATCGGTAGATCCAGACCAGCACGCCGATGGTCACGATGAAGTGCAGCGTGGCGTAGTAGTAGTTCATACCGACGATCAGCCACGTCACCGAATTGACGCCGTGGTTCACCGAGCGCTCGACGCCGACCCCGAGGGCCCGCTCGAAGTGCCAGATCCAGGTGGAGTGCTTCAGGGCGACCGCGGCCTGCTCGGGTACGGCGTTGCGGACCAGCGAGTACAGCCAGTAGCTGACGCCGATCAGCGCGAGTTCGAACCAGAGCCGGGGCCTGGCCGGCGAGCGGCGCTGGTCCCGGAGCCGGCTGCGCAGTGCGGCCGAGCGGGTCTGGGCGGCGCGGGTGGCTCCGTCCGGCATCCGCCCCGAGGGCGCCGTGCCGTCGACGGAACCGCTGCCCTGCACCGCGCCTGCTGCGTGGATCTCGGTCGGTTCCCCCATGGACGAGAAGTCTGCCATGCGAGCCGTAGCCGTCTGCTCATCCTGCGGACTTGGATTCTTCACCGGATGTCCCCCCAGAGGGTGAGGAGATGCGTCCCACCGGGGTAGGGGGTGCGGGTGGGGTCTGCGCAGACCGGGGGGACGGACATACGTCCCATTGTTACGCGATCGCGATCTGGGCGTCTAAGCGGGGGGTTGCCGGTGAACGGGATGGCCCGCCGAAGACGTGCTGCTCCGGCGGGCGACCGATCCCCCACGCGGATTCTCCCGACCCTCACCGGGAGTCCGTGCGGCGCTGCCTCCGCGCCGCCGGGTGGCCTCCCGTCCTCGCGTGCGACGGGTCGGGGCAGTCCGGGCGGGCCGGCGGCGGGTGTGTACTGCGGAGTGCGCGGTACTGACTCTGAGGGGTCGTGAGGGGGTGGGTCAAGGGGTGGATGGAAACATTTTCAGCATCTTGCTGAAACATCTTTCAACCACTAGCGTCCACGCCACTTGGTGACTTGCCCGGTCCCCGACCGGGAGGTGCCCCCATCCTGCCTGCCCGCCTCAAGGGAGCCCTCTGTGGCCGACGTCCAGCCCCGCCCGCAACGGAGCACGACCACCTACCGCAGACCCGGCCGCGCGGCCGTCCTGCTCGCCGCCTCGATGATCGCGGCCACCCTCGGCAGCGCCGCCCCGCTCGCCGCCGCGGCGTCCGCGCCCGCCGCCCCCTCGGACGCCTCGCTCGCCGCCTCCGCCGCCCGGCACGAGCTGACCCGGGAGCAGTTCTACTTCGTCCTGCCCGACCGCTTCGCGAACGGGAACACCGGCAACGACACCGGCGGCATCACCGGCACCCGGCTGGACACCGGCCTCGACCCCGCCGACAAGGGCTTCTACCACGGCGGTGACCTGGAAGGCCTGATCCAGAAGCTCGACTACATCCAGGACCTCGGCACCACCGCGATCTGGATGGCGCCGATCTTCAAGAACAAGCCCGTCCAGGGCACCGGCGCGGACGCCTCCGCCGGCTACCACGGCTACTGGGTCACCGACTTCACCCAGGTCGACCCGCACTTCGGCACCAACGACCAGCTCAAGGAGCTGATCGCGAAGGCGCACGCCCGGGGCCTCAAGGTCTTCTTCGACGTCATCACCAACCACACGGCCGACGTCATCGACAACACGCAGAAGCAGTACACCTACCGCTCCGAGGGCGCGTACCCGGTGCTGGACAAGGACGGCGTGCCGGTCGACGAGACCGCCGCCGCCGACGCCGCGGCGGCCGGCTCCACCGCCGCCTTCCCGAAGCTGACCCAGAACTCGTTCCCGTACACGCCCGTCCTCGCCACCAAGGCCGACCAGAACGCCAAGTCGCCGTCCTGGCTGAACGACCCCTCGCTCTACCACAACCGCGGTGACTCGACCTTCGTCGGCGAGTCCGCCACCGAGGGCGACTTCAACGGGCTGGACGACCTCGACACCCAGAACCCCAAGGTCGTCGAGGGCATGGAGAAGATCTACCAGACCTGGGTGAAGGACGCCGGCATCGACGGCTTCCGGATCGACACCGTCAAGCACGTCAACATGGCCTTCTGGCAGCAGTGGGCGCCCGCGCTCAAGGCGTACGCGACCAAGCAGGGCAACAAGAACTTCTTCATGTTCGGCGAGGTCTACTCCAGCGACCCGTCGATCACCGCGCCGTACGTCACCAAGGGCAAGCTCCAGTCCACGCTGGACTACCCGTTCCAGGACGCCGCGCGCACCTTCGTCTCCAAGGGCGGCTCCGCCCAGGCGCTCTCCGGCCTCTACGGCCAGGACTACCGCTACACCAGCGCCGCGGGCGACGCCTACGAACTGCCGACCTTCCTCGGCAACCACGACATCGGCCGGTTCGGCGGGTTCCTGCAGACGGACAACCCGGGTGCGGACGCCGCCACCCTGCTCAAGCGCGACCAGCTCGCCAACGAGCTGCAGTTCCTCACCCGCGGCCAGCCGGTGATCTACTACGGCGACGAGCAGGGCTTCACCGGCGCCGGCGGCGACAAGGACGCCCGGCAGGACCAGTTCGCCTCGAAGACCCCGTCGTACAACAGCGACGCGGTGATCGGCGGCACCAGCGGCTCCGCCGACCGCTACGGCAAGACCAACCCCCTCTACGGCAACATCTCCGACCTCTCGAAGCTGCGCAAGGCCAACCCGGCGCTCGCCGACGGCGCGCAGATCGAGCGGTACGCGGCCGACGGCGCGGGCGTCTACGCCTTCTCCCGGATCGACGCGGGCCAGCAGGTCGAGTACGTCGTCGCGGTGAACAACTCCACCGAGGCGAAGACCGTCACGCTGGACACCTTCTCGGCCGGCCAGACCTTCGACCAGCTCTACCCGGCGGCCGCGGCGAAGACCGTCAGCGGCGCCGACAAGAAGATCACCGTCACCGTTCCGGCGCTCGCCTCGGTCGTCTACAAGGCCGCCGGAAAGCTCGCCCCGGTCGCGGCCGCACCGCAGCTCACCCTGCAGACCCCGGCCGACGGCTCCACCGGCACCGTCACGATCGGCGCGAACGTCGACGGCGGCGGCTTCAACCGGGTCTCCTTCGCGGCCCAGGTCGGCGACACGCCGTGGCAGGTGCTCGGCACCTCCGACAACGGGACGTACAAGGTCACCCAGGACCTCGACACCGTCGCCCCCGGCACCGTGGTGCGCTACAAGGCCGTCGTCCAGGACTCCAGCGGCCACCTGCGCTCCGTCACCGGCAGCTTCACCACCGGCACCAAGGCGCCGGTGCCGGTCCCGAGCGCCACCGCCCGCCCGTACGCGATCGTGCACTACCAGCGCGAGGACAAGAACTACGACGGCTGGAACCTCTACGCCTGGGGCGACATAGCCGAGGGCCAGGCCACCACCTGGCCCGCCGGCCACGCCTTCACCGGCCGCGACG
Source organism: Kitasatospora sp. NPDC057223 (assembly GCF_042669755.1). Taxonomy (NCBI): domain Bacteria; kingdom Bacillati; phylum Actinomycetota; class Actinomycetes; order Kitasatosporales; family Streptomycetaceae; genus Kitasatospora; species Kitasatospora sp. NPDC057223. The sequence continues at coordinate 8,483 of NZ_JBHUWW010000174.1, forward strand.
CGTACGGCGCCTTCGCCTACGTCAAGCTCGGCAGCGGCGCGACGGACGTCGGCTTCGTCGTCGAGAACAACGGCACCAAGGACGTCGACGGCGACCGCCACATCGACGTCGGCGCCGGCGGCGAGATCTGGATCAAGCAGGGCGACGCCACCGTCCGCACCCAGAACCCGGGCCCGGTCAACACGCAGGCCGCCGACACCGCCGTCATCCACTACTACCGCCCCGACGGCAAGTACGACGGCTGGGGCCTGCACGACTGGACGGGCGCGGCCACCCCGACCGACTGGAACGCCCCGCTGCTGCCCGCCCGCGTCGACGCCTACGGCGCCGTGTTCGAGGTGCCGCTCGCGGCCGGCGCCACCAGCCTCAGCTACATCATCCACAACGGCGGCGACAAGGACCTGCCCTCCGACCAGTCGCTGGACTTCTCGGTCAGCGGCCACGAGGTCTGGCTGATCGGCGGCCAGGAGGGCAACCTGCTGCCGCAGAGCGCGGCCACCAGCGCCCAGCTCGACCTCGGCTCCGCCAAGGCGCAGTGGATCGACGCGAAGACCGTCGTCGTCCCGGCCAACTTCGGCGCGGCGGACGGCGTGCTGGCCGGCGGCACCAGCGCCCAGCTCGTCTACGACCCCGCGGGCGGCCTCAAGGTCGACAAGGGCGTCATCAACAAGCCCGGCCAGTGGCTGCGCCTCAACCTGGTCGCCGGCGGTCTGACCGCCGCGCAGAAGGCCAAGTACCCGCACCTCGCGGGCTACCGCGCCTTCACCGTCGACTCCCGCGACACGGGCCGGGTCACCGCCGCGCTGCGCAGCCAGCTGGTCTTCACCGAGCACCTGCCCTCCGGCGCGGCGCTGGCCGCCACCGGCGTGCAGATCCCCGGCGTGCTGGACGAGCTGTACGCGGGCCGGACCGCCAAGGTCGACTTCGGCCCGCAGTACTACAGCGGCAAGGTCGCCCTCTCGCTCTGGGCGCCGACCGCGACCGAGGTCTCCGTCCAGCTCTTCGACGGCCCGACCGGCGGCACCCCGAAGACCGTCCCGCTGAAGCTGGACGAGGAGACGGGCGTCTGGGAGCTGGTCGGCAAGGCGGGCGACCTGGACGGCAAGTACTACCTGTACCAGGTGAAGGTCTGGGCGCCGAGCGTCCAGCAGGTGGTCACCAACCTGGTCACCGACCCGTACTCGGTCGCGCTCTCCACCGACTCCAGGCGGAGCCTGGTGGCGGACCTGAACTCGAAGGACCTCAAGCCCAAGGGCTGGGACAACCACCAGGTGCCGAAGGCGATCCCGGCGACCCAGCAGCAGATCCAGGAGCTGCACGTCCGGGACTTCTCCTCGGAGGACGCCACCGTCCCGGTCGCCGAGCGCGGCACCTACCTGGCCTTCACCGAGTCCGAGTCGGCCGGCATGCAGCACCTGCGCGACCTGGCCAAGGCGGGTGTCACCACCATCCACCTGCTGCCGACCTTCGACATCGCGACGATCCGCGAGAACCGGGCCGACCAGAAGCTGCCCGCCTGCGACCTCCCCTCGCTCGCGGCCGACAGCGAGAAGCAGCAGGAGTGCGTGGCGGCCGTGCAGGCCGACGACGCGTACAACTGGGGCTACGACCCGCTGCACTACAACGTGCCGGAGGGCTCGTACGCCACGGACTCCAACGGCACCGCCCGTACGGTGCAGTTCCGGCAGATGGTGCAGGCGATGCACGAGGCCGGCCTGCGGGTCGTCCTGGACGTCGTCTACAACCACACCGCCGCCGCCGGCCAGGACGACAAGTCGGTGCTCGACAAGGTCGTGCCCGGCTACTACCAGCGGCTCGACGCCTCGGGCAAGGTCACCACGGACAGCTGCTGCGCGGACACCGCGCCGGAGCACGCCATGATGAACCGCCTGGTCGTCGACTCGGTCACCACCTGGGCCCGCGAGTACAAGGTCGACGGCTTCCGCTTCGACCTGATGGGCCTGGACCCGAAGTCCACCATGCTGGACGTGCAGGCCGCGCTGCGGAAGATGACGCCGGACTCGGACGGCGTCGACGGCAAGAACATCTTCCTGTACGGCGAGGGCTGGAACTTCGGCGCCGTCGCCAACAACGCCCGCTTCGAGCAGGCCAGCCAGCTGAACATGGCCGGCACCGGCATCGCGACCTTCGACGACCGCGTCCGGGACGCGGCGCGCGGCGGCAACTACCAGCTCTCCTCGGCGCCCCAGCAGGGCTTCGCCTCGGGCCTGTTCACCGACCCGAACGGCTCGGCCGACAACGGCACCCCGGAGGAGCAGAAGGCCCGCCTGCTGCACCAGATGGACCAGATCAAGGTCGCGCTGACCGGCAACCTGGCGGGCTACTCCTTCACCGACAGCTCCGGAAAGTCCGTCACCGGCGCGGGAGTCGACTACAACGGCTCCCCGACCGGGTACGCGGCCAAGCCGGGCGAGTCCGTCGAGTACGTCGACGCGCACGACAACGCCGACCTGTTCGACGCCCTGGCGTTCAAGCTGCCGGCCACCACCTCGCCGGCCGACCGGGCCCGGATGCAGGCACTGGCGCTGTCGCTCACCGCTCTCACCCAGGGCCCGGGCTTCGCCCAGGCGGGCAGCGACCTGCTGCGCTCCAAGTCGCTGGACGCCAACTCCTTCGACTCCGGTGACTGGTTCAACGCGATCCACTGGGACGCCTCGCAGGGCAACGGCTGGGGCCGGGGCGTGCCGCTCGCGGCCGACAACCAGTCGATGTGGCCGGTCTCCAAGTCGCTGCTGGCCAACCCGAACCTGAAGGTGGGCAGCGCCGACATCGCCTCGGCGACCGCGATCTACCAGCAGCTGCTGAAGATCAAGCAGTCCTCGCCGCTGTTCTCGCTGAGCACGGCCGCCGAGGTCCAGCAGCGGCTGTCGTACCCGCTGTCGGGCACGGCCGCCGAGACGCCGGGTGTGATCACCCTGCACCTGGACGGCACCGGACTGAAGGGCGCGGAGAAGGGCATCACGGTGGTCTTCAACGCGACGCCGGGCTCCCAGAGCCAGCGTGTGGCGGCGCTGCAGGGCACCCAGCAGGGCCTGCACGCCGTCCAGGCGGCCGGCTCCGACCCGGTGGTCAAGGCGGCCGGATTCGACGCCGCCACGGGCACGTTCACCGTGCCGGGCCGGACGGTCGCGGTCTTCGTCCAGCGCTGACGGCCTACCGGTCCACCGGTCCACCGTTTCACCGGAGCCCCGGGTCGCACTCAGGTGCGGCGCGGGGCTCCGTGCTGTCACGGGGCTGTCCGGAGGGCGGTGCGGGGGTGTGCACAATGGCCGGATCCCGCCCCTGGCACGCGGAGTGCGGTGAGGTGCCGGGGAGGCCCGGAGTTACGGGGCGGAGGGCGGGCGCGGGCGGGTGCCGTGCGCTGGTCCGGGGTTTTCCGGGGCATCGCGGCCGGTCGGCGGCAATGAAAGCCATCTCCAGAACTGTCCCTGCCCGTAACACGGTTGACATGCCGTGCGCGACTCGGCGAACGACGCCAATCGGCCAATCACTGGCATGCATCTGTCATTCACGGCTTGTTTGCTGCCACGATTCCCCCGGCTGCAGACGAGGGGGTCCCCCACCCTCCGGGCAGCCGTGCCAGGTCAGGTAAGGCGCAACCCACTTCCTGCACTTGCTCGCAGCTCACCGCACCCGTGCCGTACACCGGCGGCGGGGGCCCCCACTGTGCCGCAACCCGCGGCCAGGTTCTCTCCACCGTCCGCCAACCCGCGGCCGGTCGGAAAAGGAGTCCGTATGCCCCGCTACACCCATGCCCGGAAGGCCGCGGTTGTCATGGCCGCATCCACTGCGCTGCTGGTGACCGGCATTCCGGTCATCGCACAGGCTGCGAGCCCGTCGCCCTCGGCGGCCGCCTCGCAGACGGTGGCCGGCCGGGCCGAGCTGCTCGCCGCCGCCGACCAGCAGACCGCCACCCTCGGCGCGCAGCTCGGCCTGGGCAGCCAGGAGAAGCTGGTCACCAAGGACGTCGTCCAGGACGCCGACGGCGCCCGGCACCTGCGCTACGAGCGGACGTACGGCGGGCTCCCCGTCCTCGGCGGCGACCTGATCGTCCACCAGAACGCGGCCGGTGCCACCCAGGGCGTCACCAAGGCCAGCGAGGCCGTGCTCACCGGCGTCAGCACCACGCCCGCGCTGGCCGCCCCGAAGGCCCAGGAGGCGGCGCTCGCCGCCGAGGCCGGCTCCGCCCTCGACACCGCGCCCCGCCTCGTCGTGTGGGCCGCCTCCGGCACCCCGGTGCTCGCCTGGGAGACGGTCGTCTCCGGCACCGAGAGCGACGGCACGCCGAGCCGCCTGCACGTCGTCACCGACGCGAAGACCGGCGCCGTGCTCGGCAAGGCCGAGGGCATCAAGACCGGCACCGGCACCGGCGTCTTCGTCGGCACCGTGCCGCTGACCACCACGCTGAGCGGCACGACGTACCAGCTCAAGGACGGCACCCGCGGCGGGCAGTACACCACCAACCTGAACAACGGCACCTCGGGCACCGGCACCCTCTTCACCCGGAGCACCGACACCTGGGGCGACGGCACCGTCGCCAACAAGGAGTCCGCCGCGGTCGACGCGCAGTACGGCGTCGCGGCGACCTGGGACTTCTACAAGAACACCTTCGGCCGCACCGGCATCAAGAACAACGGCGTCGGCGCGTACAGCCGGGTCCACTACGGCAGCAACTACGTCAACGCGTTCTGGGACGACACCTGCTTCTGCATGACGTACGGCGACGGCTCGGGCAACACCCACCCGCTCACCGAGATCGACGTGGCCGGCCACGAGATGAGCCACGGCGTCACCGCCGCGACCGCCAACCTGAACTACTCGGGCGAGTCCGGCGGCCTCAACGAGGCCACCTCCGACATCTTCGGCACCGGCGTGGAGTTCTACGCCAACCTGGCCTCCGACGTCCCGGACTACCTCATCGGCGAGGAGATCGACCTCAACGGCGACGGCAGCCCGCTGCGCTACCAGGACAAGCCCTCGCGTGACGGTACCTCGCCCGACTCCTGGTACTCCGGCATCGGCAACCTCGACGTCCACTACTCGTCCGGCGTCGCGAACCACTTCTTCTACCTGCTGTCCGAGGGCAGCGGCGCGAAGGTCATCAACGGCGTCAGCTACAACAGCCCGACCGTCAACGGCATCACGGTCGCCGGCATCACCCGGGACAAGGCCCTGCAGGTCTGGTACAAGGCGCTCACCTCGTACATGACCTCCACCACCAACTACGCCGCGGCCCGCACCGCGACGCTCAACGCGGCCACCGCGCTGTACGGCGCCGGCAGCACCGAGTACAACCAGGTCGCCACCGCCTGGGCCGCCGTCAACGTCGGCTCGCTGCCCACCGGCGGCGTCACCGTCACCAACCCGGGCAACCAGAGCACCGCGCTCAACGGCACCGCCAACCTGCAGATCGCGGCGAGCGGCGGCACCGGCGCGCTGACCTTCACCGCGACCGGCCTGCCGACCGGGCTGTCGATCAGCTCCACCGGCAAGATCACCGGCACCGCCACGGCGGCCGGCACCTACAACGTGACGGTGACCGCCAAGGACACCGCCAACGTGACCGGCACCACGTCCTTCACCTGGACGGTCAGCACCGGTGGCGGCGGCACCTGCACCCCGGCGCAGCTGCTCGGCAACGCGGGCTTCGAGACCGGCACCGCGGCGCCGTGGACGGCCTCCAGCGGCGTCGTCGACAACAGCACCGGTGAGGCGGCCCACGCCGGCTCCTGGAAGGCCTGGCTGAACGGCTACGGCTCCACCCACACCGACACGCTGTCGCAGACGGTCACCATCCCGGCCGGCTGCAGGGCGACGCTCAGCTTCTACCTGCACATCGACACCGCCGAGACCGGCACCACCGTCTACGACAAGCTCGCGGTGACCGTCAACGGCACGGCCCTCACCACCTACTCGAACGTGAACGCCGCGACCGGCTACCAGCTGCGCACCTTCGACCTCTCGGCCTACGCGGGCCAGAGCGTCACGGTGAAGTTCACCGGCACCGAGGACTCCTCGCTGCAGACCAGCTTCGTGATCGACGACACGTCCCTCGCGACCAGCTGACACCAGGCGGTCGACCGACGGCGGGGCCCGGCAGCCAAGGCTGCCGGGC